>JAFGDR010000038.1 GCA_016932035.1 Candidatus Cloacimonadota bacterium | reverse complement strand
TCCTGAGTATGAAATAGAGGATAACAGATTCGAGCAGTAAAATAACTATTTCACCAATCGAGTAAAGGAGTGCTTTCGATGGAAGGAAAATAGGAGCGATGAACCATAAATAGGGAATGGTAGCAAATGAAGTGAAAATTCCTGCAAAGATCACCTGTTTCCATGAAACATACTGCATCTCTTTTTTGAATATCCATTTTACAAAAATGATCAGTACAACCGATTCTACAATGATTGTATCAAGGAGTGCAAGGAGGAATTTCTGTTCGTATGCAGGCATTATTTATTCTGTGAGCTATCAGACGAACTTCCGTCTGTATCACCAAATGGTGACCATTTCAGGTTTGGAATTTCAGGAAAATTATATTCGACTATTTCCTCTTCAGCCGGGCTGAAATATTGAATCTGTTTGCTGAGATAAATAATGATCTGATCACCCACAAAACCTGCAATCTCATAATCAGAGATCCGGGCTTTCAGTGTTTCATAATCCGGAACCCAAATATCACCTGGATCAATCGCGCTGGTTATAAAAAAGATATTCGGATCGTTCGTAACCTGTTTGAAATAGGCGTCACCCCACAGTTCCGGTCCGATATCCGTTTTGATAACAATATTCTCGATCCCGATAGAATCGACGTATTTTTTCTGTGCCCAATAAAGACCGAGATCGTTGAACTTATAGCCCTTATCAAGGCATTTTCCATTTTGAATTTCAAAAAATTGCGGGGAATCATAAGTTGGACCGACAATATAACCGAGAATAGTTATCTCGGGATAATCATCAAGGTTGGTGAAACGCACACAATTGTCCACCGGATGCATATCAGATGGAGCAACATCCGAGAAAACAAGGAATGGGATGAAACACATTATTAAAAGGACCAATATTTTTTTCATGAGATACTCCTTTTGCTTATTACCAGTAACCGCTTTCAAGGAAACGCAGAAGGTTCATGGTCTCTGACTTCTCGACGAGCCGTAGAATGGAATCCTCGTCATTGAACCTGCGTACATCCTCGATATTTATCCATTGTAAATTAAATGATTCGTCTGAAACACGGAAGGGTTCTGTCTCATCAGCATCAAAGAGAAATCGCACATCATAATGAAAGTGATTGGGAAAATTCTTTCGTTCCGGGATCGCATGCACGTCCACATCAAAAATGTAGAAACTGAGTGGTTTTACCGAATGAAGTCCGGATTCTTCTTCTGCTTCCCGGAGTGCGACGCTGAGGATATCGCCCGAACCGTCTGCATGTCCTCCAAGTTGTAGCCACTTTTCTAGTTTAATATGATGAGTCATCAATACTTTTTTTCGTGATGAATCAAGAATCCATGCAGAACCTGTCACATGCCCCGGAAGGTTTTTGTTATGAAAACCATTCTCATTTCGAGAAAGGAATGACAGCATTTGGTGGTGCTTCGCTCGCTCCTGTATATCGAAGGGCGTATATACTGTAAGCTGTTCTATTAGAGATTTTCCGTACATAGGACTTCTTTATTTTGATCTTAAATTCATAAAATATGCATATTCATCATGTCAAGAATATGAAAAAAAACCTCCCTGCAGGAACAGAGAGGTTTATGAAATTTTGTAGAAATTCTATTCAATAAAATTTATTGAGTCATCTACCTGCATGCAGAATTCGGTTAAAATGCTGATGGCACTTTCCACATCATCCATTGAAATCACTTCTGTGTATGTATGCATATAGCGGCAGGGGATTGCTATCAGACCTGTTGCCACGCCTGCACGAGTAATCTGGATGACATTTGCATCGGTGCCGGTTGGTCGGGCAGCAGCTTCGATCTGGTACTTGACCTTGAGTTTTTTTGCGCTATCGACAAGCATATCGAAAACTTTATGATTGATGTTTGGACCGCGGACAATAGGCGCACCGTCGCCAAGCCCGATCTCTCCAACCTTTTTCTGATCGACGTCGGGTGTGTCGGTTGCATGAGTTACATCAAGGGCAATTCCAATATCAGGATCGATACCGAAGGCGGAGGTCTTTGCTCCACGAAGTCCGACCTCTTCCTGAACGGTTGCAACACTGTATAGAGAAGCCTTGAAATTCTTCTTTTGCTTGAATACATTCTTCATTACTTCTGCGGTAATGAATGCACCGATCTTATCATCGAAACCGCGTGAAACGTAAAGGTCTTTTCTGAGTTGTTCAAAGTTCGTATCATAGGTTATCGGATCGCCGATCTCCACAAGCTTTTGTGCTTCTTTTTTATCTTTAGCACCAATATCGATATACAACTGATGGGGTTTCGGTACTTTTTCACGATCTTCGCTATCGAATAAGTGGATCGCTTTTTTTCCTACAACGCCAAGTATATCGCCTTTTCGTGTGTGGATACGGACTTTTCTTCCGGGTATGATACCGATATCAAAACCGCCCAACCTGTTAAAATAAATAAAACCTTTTTCACTAATAAATCCGACCTGAAAACCAAGTTCGTCCATATGACCTGCAAGCATGATACGTGGAACCTTGTCGGGATTAACAACAGCGATTGCATTGCCATGGACATCGCTTTTTATTTCGTCGGAAAATTTCTTCATTTCATCAAGCCACGCCTGACGCACTTTTTTTTCATAACCTGATGGGGAGGGGAGGTTCATCAAAGTTTCGAGGAACTTCAGGGATTGTTTGTTCATTACATTTTCTCCTTCTGGGCTTTTTTCTCTTTCCCATAGACAATTGCAAGAATGATGTATGAGATGCCAAATATGATAAAGAGTATGCTGGACATAATAAATGGGGGAACAGGATGAAGGTTTGTTGTTTTCTGCAGTGCAAAGATCTGCCAATCGGGTATTGCAATATCATCCCTTACAAGAATGTATGATTCGTCTTTATATTTTACTCGTGAATCTGAAATAGAAATCCCAAGTGGTTCAAGGGGCTCTTCTGCGAATTGCTGAGTTGCTCGTAACTTATTACGCTCATCAACGGTGAGAGGTTTAATGCTTTTAAACAGCCATGATTTTTCTGTTGAAGAGAAGATGATCCCTTCCGGTGAAATAATACCGGCAACGATGCCGTTCGTATAATTTTTCAGCACTTTATCGAATCGATCAAGAGCAAGCGTAATGACTACAACACCTACTGGATTACCGATATTATTGGAATGAATCGGTGCGCTAAAGTAGAGTCCGCGTTCTTGATCGGTTACACTCAAGGCAGGATAGACACATTCAACTCCCTGGATAGACTGCTGGAAATAAGGACGGAAGTTCAGGTTTTTACCTGTCAGCATATAATCACATGGAGGTGTGCAAACAAGTACATTTCCGTCAACATCCATGATATACACATTTGTCGCATTGAGCATGTATTTGATCGTGTTAAGGACGATGAGTATGTCATGATCGTTCACGAGGTTGGGGGAAACATTCCATTCCTGGATCATTGGATGTTCTGCTATGAAATGTGTAGCATCTTTAACTTCCTGAATTGTCTGTCCCAAAACTTCTTTTGCTATTTCAGTATCGGTTTGCAAGGCATCCTTTACGAGTCCACTTCTATAAGCCATAATACCAAAAAAAACAAGTGAAATAAAAAGCACACCAATGATCACCAGAAACGTGGCTTTCCAGTTCATATTCTGATCTTGTTGATAATCCATCATAGTAAACATCGAGTCTCCTCAAAAATTTTATTTTGGAAAAATTATGGTAAACTTTGTGCCCTTAGTTTTATCAACGTCAATATTTCCTTGCAATTGACGCACCAAACCCGAAACAAGCTGTAAGCCGAGTGTTGTGGTATTTTTAAAATCAATATCTTCGGGTAAGCCGATTCCATCATCAGCAATCGTAAGAACATACGAATCATCACCCTGAGGATGCATAACGATCTCGATGGTACCCTCGCTGTCATCCGGGAATGCATGTTTGATCGCATTCATGATCAACTCATTGATAATAAGACCGCAGGGGATTGCTTTATTAATGTCCATCTCAACATCTTTAACGTCAATAGCTGTTTCTACGTTCGTATATTCACGCCGGAGAATATTGTTCACAAGGTCATGGATATACTCGGAAAAGTCGATGCTTGAAAAGTCATTAGAACGATAGAGTTTCTCATGTACCAGAGCCATTGACCTGATTCTTTCCTGGCTGTCATTAAAGACATCAAGTGCTTTTTCATCAGATATATAACGTGTTTGTAAACTCAGCAGACTGGATATGATCTGCATATTGTTTTTCACCCGATGATGGATTTCTTTCAGCATGACATCTTTTTCTTTAAGTGAACTTTTTAGTTGGTCTTCAACCTTATATCGTTCCTCGATCTCGTTAAGCAGTCCACTGGTCATTTTACGTTTTGTATTATATGCATAATAGACAAGAAGAATAATAAAAACCAGAAAGATCAGAATAGCGATGAAAAGATATCTTAGGTTTTTTTGTCGTTTGAGTTCCAATATCTTTATTTCATTTTCTTTTTGAAGAAGACTGATCTCACGTTCTTTGTTTTCCAGATTATATTGATTCTCAAGATCAGAGATTCTCTTTCGTGCATCTGCCGAGAAGATACTATCTTTAATCGTCTGATGAAGCTCTCTGTATTCAAGACATTTTTCAAAATCTCCGTTTAACCGATAATACTGGGAGAGCCCATCATAACTCTCTTTGATCAATTCTTTCGCAGCAATATCACGTGCAATACTCAGACCAATAATGAAATGTGTATATGCCTTTTGATACTCATTCTTTTTAAGAAAGAGGAAACCCATATTGTTATTTGTATTTGCAATCGAATATTTATCATCTATTTCTTCAGAAAGTGCAAGTGACCGTTTATAATAATCGAGGGATTTAGAGAGGTCATTCATCTCATCATAAATAATCGCAATATTATTGTATGATGCTGAAATACCTTGTTTATTATCATTTTCGAGATCGGTTTGCATAGATTCTGTATAATACTGAAGTGCTTTTTCAAAATCACCAAGATCGTGATAGATAATGCCGATATTATGTACTGCAATAGCAACCCCACCCGAATCGCCGAGACTTCTATACATTTCTTTTGCTTTTTTGAGATATTCAAGGGCTTTATCGAGATTCTGCATTGCCTGGTAGACATTCCCGATATTATTCAAAGATGAAGCGACACCCTCTTTATCTCCAATATTTTCGTATCTGTATAAGCTGCGTAAATAATATTCGAGGGCTTTATCATATTTCCCATATGTATCATATACGCTTCCAATGTTTGTAAGAAGAAGCGCCATTCCGGAGACATCACCGAGATCTTTGTATGTATCATAGGACTGTTTATAATATCCGAGTGCTTGAGTTTGATCATTTGCAGTTTCATACGCAATCCCAAGATAATTTAGAATTCGTGCAAGTTCAGAAGTATTTTTGGCTAGAAGATAGGCATCTCGAGCTTTTTTAAAATGGTTGATCGCTTTATATTGGTCGTGTTTGAATTCATAGTAATTACCGATATTCTCTTGTGCTGCTCCTTCGCCGAATTTGTAATTATCACGAAGCGCAAATGTGAGTGCCTGTTCGGCATAATCGAGTGATTTTTGAGGATAATCTTGTAATACTTTGAATGATAATTTATTCAGAAGATCAACCTTGCCTGTGCCTATTGTTGTTTGAAGCTGTAGTTCGAGTTCGGATACTGATTCTTGCGCACATACAAAGACCGGGATCAACAAAAGAAGTAAGATTAATTTTTTCATCCGAAATTATGAAAATCCATTTTTTATTATTTGGTAAATTTCTGAAAATTTTGTCAAAGTATTATGTTTCGTCTAGTAGTTTGAGTTCTTTCTTCATCTTGAAATGCTGGATTTCACCAAAAAGAATATAACTTTCTTCTATGATGCTGTATCCGTTTTTTTTATAGAAAGGCACAGCATTTTCGCGCGCATTCAGGATAATACATTTTGCATTATGTTCCATTGCAAATTTCTCAAGCGACTGCATCATCAGGCTTCCTAAACCTTTGTGCTGATGCTTATCGTCAACAGCCATATATCTGATCTGTGCTTCTTCTGGATCATTGAAATGAAGACGGGCTACTCCGATGGGGTTGTTATCATGTTCACAAATCATAACATGAAAGCTTGTTTTATCGAGTTCATCGCGTTCAGTGCCGAGTGCTTGTCCCCACGGTTTTCGTAACATTTTCCATCGAAGAAAATAATATTTTTGAAAATCCTCATGAGTTACCGGACTGCAGACTTTCATATAATATCCTTTTTATGCATCCTTATGGGTTATGAGTAGAAAATGCAAGAAATTTATAATTTTCATAAGGAGTTTGACAAAGTTTACCGGATATTTGTCATTCAAAAAAATATTCGGTCGAGGTATGATTATGAAAACAAAATTGATGATATTAGGGTGCATGCTGTTCCTTGTTGCATGTGCAACAGTACATCATCTTGAGCAACCTCAGCAACCATCTATACCAGAAGAAGTCAAAGTCCAATATATCACGATGAATGGTGAGATCTCTGAGCCTAAGGCTGAAATTTCCGGGCTTGCGTGGTATAACGATTATCTTATCCTCCTTCCACAGTATCCACATATTTTTCCTTCGGAATATGACGGCTCGTTGTTTGCTATTCCAAAGGCTAAGATTGCTGAATATCTGAACGAAGTTCCCAATACACCGATAACTCCAATGCCGATAAGTCTGAACGCTCCCGGATTGAAAGATATCATAGATGGTTACGAAGGATTTGAAGCACTTGCTTTTTATGGGAATTCTGTGTTTTTTACTGTAGAATCGAGTCCCGATAAAATGATGGGTTATCTCTGTAAAGGAACTATTTCAGGTGATATGAAGACGATCAATATCAACATAGATGAGCGAGTAGAATTACCTCCTCGTGCATCAGTAGGCAATGCAACAGATGAAACAATTATTGTAACCCCGGATAGAGTAATTACTGTTTATGAGTGGAACAGTATGGTGCTAAAGAATACACCATATGCTTATGTGTTTGATCATTCTCTAAATCTTATTGATTCTTTAACAATACCCTATGTCGAATATAGGATTACCGATGCTACACAGCTTGATGAAGATGACAATTTCTGGGTAATAAACTATATGTGGTCAGGCGATTATGGTAAAAACTATGATCCGGATGATCCGATTTCTAAAAGTTTTGGGAAGGGTGAGACACACATGAAATATAAAACAGTCGAACGCTTGTTGGAGTTCCACTACTCACCAAAGGGTATTACTCTTGTTAAACAACCACCAATACAAATCGAATTGATCGATGATGATAATTCTAGGAACTGGGAAGGTATTGTCCGTTATGGTGACGAGGGATTCATTATTGTAACTGATAAATTTCCATCCACTATTCTTGGATTTGTAAGAAGACCGTAGGTGATGATGAAAAAAACAATTTTCATAATAATGCTTGTTTCCATTTGCTCCTTTCTGAATGCTTTTATACCGATACCTATTGATGAATATTATGAAGAAGTGGCATTGCTGAAAGGAGAAGAACTTAAGTCTGCTTTACACGATCTTATAAAAGGTCATGTCATGTATCCGTATTTTAGTGATTCAACGGTAGCGACAAAAGATATCATGATCGAAGCTGATGCTGATCTTGAGAATCCTGGTAACATTATCCTATTCTACTCTGGACGTTCTCAGAATGCTGAATTCAGGGATCATGGCGACGAATTTAACTACATGATAGAGTATGGAATCTCGCATGACGATTCGTGGAACAGGGAACATGTGTGGGCAAAGTCCCATGGCTTTCCGAACATGGCGGATACTGCATATACAGATGTTCATCATCTACGACCTGCAGATCGCAGTGTGAATGGCGCTCGGGGTAACCGTGACTTTGACTGGGGTGGTTATTCATTTGATGAGGTTGATGGCTGTTTTTTTGATTTTGATTCATGGGAACCCCCGGATAGAGTAAAAGGCGACGTTGCCAGGATGCTCTTCTACATGGTCGTTCGATACGAAGGCGATAATGACACGTATGATCTCGAACTTCTTGATAAGACCGGAACCTATGGACCAAGGTTCGGTAAGCTGTCGACACTCTTGCTGTGGCACGAGCTTGACCCGGTCAGCGAGCAAGAACGGCATAGAAATGATGTGATTTACTCTTATCAGCACAATCGAAATCCGTTTATTGATCATCCAGAGTTCGTAACTGAAATATGGGGTAAACCTGAACTGGATCCTACTGTAAATATATCGGAACTGGAGTTGCGTTTTGGAAATCAGAAAACCGGCATTCAGTCTTATCCGATAAAACTCGTTGTGAGTGGATATAATCTTGAAGATGATGTCATGGTCTCAGTTGAAGCTCCATTCTTTTTTTCAACTAAGAAAGATAATTCCAAAATTACACAATGCCATTTCACGCCAGAAAATGGCTTCCTCAACGAAGAGTTGTTAATATACTTCGAACCTTCGGATAAGATAGATTATGAAGATGCACTTCTTGTTTATACTAATAGTTCAAAAGAAAACTCAATTATACTGAAAGGTCATGGTATCGACCCAGGTGCAGAAATTATCCTAAACAGTTCATTTGAAGATGGAACCGATGGTTGGACAACCTATAGTATTTCAGGAAATGAAGACTGGTATCATTCTTCATATGGAGAAAGATATTTTATGAAAATGGGTGGATTCAAAGCTGATGAACCATGCGTTGATTGGTTGATTTCACCGACGTTAAATTTACATGATTTTCATGATATCATTCTTAGTTTTGAAACTGCAAAGAATTATTCTGATGTTACTCCAGGTCTTGAAATATTCATTTCGAAAGATTATATAATAGGCAAAAACTCATTGGACTATACTTGGTATCCTCTTGAAGCTTTATTGTCAGAAGGTCATTATGAATGGAAGCATTCGGGATATATTGATATTTCTGAATTTGCTACAAGTGATGTTCATATAGGATTCAAATATACAAACTCGAGTCCATCAAAGGCGACATCATGGGAGGTGGATGATGTGGAGGTGATCGGGGTTAAAAAACATGAGAAATAAATACAATAAATTTGACAGAATTAACCTTTAGGTTAAATTTTGTATGAAAGTGAAATATAATAAAAATAAAATTATATTATTGATACAAGGTCAAAAAGCTGATAT
>JAFGDR010000037.1 GCA_016932035.1 Candidatus Cloacimonadota bacterium | reverse complement strand
TCACTTTCTCGGTTTTCACAAGAAGCACCAATCAATGTAAAACATAAAAATAACCAGGATATTATTTTCATATGGATATCCTCTATACGTTGAAAAATGCAACTCATTATTTTGATTAGATTGTCAATTAATTAGTATATTCAACCAACTCTTTCTCGATGGTACTTCTCTTATCGAGTAGCCACCGATGCATTCTTCGGATTTCCCTTTTCTTTCCGGCTTTAAAATTTTCATACTTCCAGTTTTCGTAAATAAATTTTCGTAAATTATCCATAAACAATCGAGGTAATTCATCTGCAAGAAGACTAAAAAAAAGTCTGGGGTACTGAATACGAACTAAGTTGTGTTTTCCTAAGGTGGATGTATTGTACCTTCCATACATGTTGCTTTTTATAACATTAAGCTCATGCTGATTAAGATATTTTGTCCGAACATTCGCATGTGAGAGATCGTAAAATGAAAAATCATCAGGATTTGTGAGGAGTCCTTCTTCGATTATTTTATTACGAATACTGGTTTTTAAAAAGGGCGTAAGGATCATAAAAAGCGGCACATCAAGACAGTTCGTCTGAGCAAAATCAAAGTGATCCCAAAGACTCATTTCATCATCTTCGGGATTTCCAAGAATAAATCCTCCAACAGTTATGATCTTATGGCTTCGTAATAATTCTATCGCATAGGTGGTTTGTTCGAGAACTCTTTTATCTTTTGAAAGGAATTGAACGTTTGTTTTCTTTATATTCTCAATACCGAGGAAAACAACTTTGAATCCAGCCCGAGCCATCAGTTTTACTAGATTCTGATCACATGCAATACCTGCGACACTGGCCTGAATGGTATAATGAATATTTTGCAGTCCATTTTTGAGAATTTGATCGCACAATTCTGCAAGGTGTGCCGGATTCACAAAGATGTTATCGTCTATAAAGAAAATTGCTTCAGCACCAAGTTTAGATGTTACTTTTATATCCTCGATCACCCGTTCGATCGGATATTTCCTGAAAGTTCTCCCATACATCTGGGGCATGCAACAGAAATCACATAACATCGTGCAGCCGCGTGAGGTCTCAACAACATCACCTCTTCTACCAAAAATGGAGTAATGTTTAGTAATTCGAGAAGTTCGATCGGGTAATTTGATATTCTCAAGATCGAGGATTGGCTGACGTGAATTGTGAATAAAATTTCCATCATACTTATATGATACATTAGGAATCTTATCAATCTCATCTTTCCTATTGAGTGCTTTTACCAATCTGTTGAGTGCTTCTTCTCCCTCACCACGAATGAGATAATCGATATACTTTTTCTCATCAGAATCTGAAATCAGATCGTAAGCCAGAGTTGGGTGGTAGCCGCCAAAAACAGTTATGATATCCCGATTTATTTTTTTGATTATCTTTGCTATTTCGATTGCCGTTTCATATTGAAAACTCATGCATGTCAATCCAACAATGTGGGGCTGGAATTTTTTTAGCAATTTGATGATATAATGTTTCAGATTGTGCTGTACCATAAGCAGATCAGCGATCACTATTTTTTCAACGAATGTATTATCGAGACTGGTTGAAAGGGATGATAATCCAAGTGACGGGACGCGCATTCCCCTATAAAAACCAACTGTGTAGTTTGGCATGGAGAGCAGCAAAATTCTCTTTTTCATTCGATTTCCTCAGCATATGAATTTTACTTTATGATATTTTTTTGACAATTTTTTTATGATTAATGTTTTCTATTGATAAATGGAAAACATACCTCGTTTTGCGGTCGACTCGATGCTTGGTAAGCTGGCAAAATGGCTTCGTTTGCTTGGATATGATACTTTTTACAGGAATAACATCAAGCCCGTAACATTATTAAGTATTGCTCAAAGCGAAGACCGGACTATTGTTACAAAGCATCGTCATTTTTTGAAGCATCCTTTTCCTGTTCCGATAATATTTCTTCGTTCTAACACTGTCAAAGAACAGCTTCGGGAAATCGATAGCGCGAACAAACTAACAGCAGAAAAAGCATTCACGAGATGTCTCATCTGCAATCGAAAGACCACTCCCATAGACAAAGAATATGTGAGGAAGCTTATTCCCGAATATGTTTTTCGTACCCATGATCACTTCCATCAATGTATTCGATGTGGCAAGATTTATTGGAAAGGCACTCATCTTAAGCGAGCGATGCTGTTACTCGAGAAATTACAATTTTAGAAATATAAATTAAACATGCTTTATAAAATTTGACACCACAAAAGGCGGTCATAAATTGTGTAACAAATCAAATGTACTAACGGAGTTCATATACATGAAAAAAGATATTCATCCAAAATATCAAAAATGTGTTGTCAAATGCGCATGCGGAAACACCTTTGAGACCAGGGATACCGTTCCGGAAATCCATGTGGAAATCTGCTCGGAATGCCATCCGTTCTATACTGGTAAGAAGAAACTGATGGACAGCGCAGGTCGTATTGACAAGTTCAGAAAGAAATACAGTAAATATCAGGTAAAAAAAGAAGAAAAAGAACAATAGCAATCCTTTGTAGGGAGTTTGTTACCAATTGATCCCACCCATAATTAAACACAAATAGGATACTTTTGTCTAAAATTGAGCTTATGAAAGAAAAACCGGAAATAGCCGTCGGCGGACAGGCAGTTATCGAGGGCGTCATGATGCGCGGTCCCCAGCATATTGCAACAGCTCTGCGGAAAAAAGACGGACATATCATCATAAAAAAAGAGGAATTCATTTCCAAAACCAAAACCAATAAATTCTTTGGACTTCCTCTTATTCGAGGATTTGTCTCTCTTATCGAAATGCTGTCAATCGGTATTAAAACACTGAACTTCTCAGCAGAAGAAGCAATTAAGGATGAAGAAGAGAACAAACCGGAAAAGAAAAAGAATGTTTTCTTCGAGAAATTATATACTGCCTTTTCCTATATTTTTGCCTTTGGTCTTGCATTTCTTCTTTTTGTTTTCCTTCCCTATCGTATTGCATATTGGATCGACATCGAAAAGACGAGTCTGCTCTTCAATCTTTTTGCTGGAGGGATCAGAATTGTATTCTTTGTATTGTATGTTTTCCTGATCAGTTTACTCAAAGACGTTCACCGACTTTTTGAATATCACGGCGCAGAACATAAATCGGTTTTTGCTTATGAAGGAAATCCTGAGTTTACCCTCGATGACACAAAAAAATTCCGAACCTTTCATCCCCGATGCGGTACAAGTTTTATGCTGATCGTACTCGTTATTGCAATTCTTGTTTTTTCGATCTTTGATACGATCCTCGCACTGATACTTGGTCATGCAATTCCGCTTGGGATTCGAATTTTACTCCACCTTCTCTTGCTTCCTCTTGTATCAGGAATGTCATATGAGATATTACGATTTTCAGGAAAGAACATTAATCATTGGCTGGTGAAGGCATTCTCGGCTCCTGGATTAGCTCTGCAAAGAATAACGACTCAGGAACCGGACGAGAAACAGCTCGAAGTTGCCATCTGCGCTCTTCATGCAGCACTCGGCATGCCGGTCACCTATCCTGATGTAGAATATTTGGACGATGACAAACCTGCTGAATAAAGTATCCGAACTGGAACAGGAATATTCGGACATCGAGAAGCAGCTTTCTGACCCGGATATTATTAACCAAATAGATATCTATAAAGACATCTCAGCTCGATACAAAGAGATATCAGAAATACTGAAATGCGCTGAAGAACTTCAATCCAATATCGAAGCTCTTGAAGAGAATAAAGAAGCCCTCAAACACGAAAAGGAAGAAGAGCTTGTTCTTCTCATCGAAGAAGAAAACACTAATCTTGAAAAAAAGATTGATGAACTGACTCTCCAATTGAAAACACTCCTTATTCCAAAAGATGAGAATGACACCAAAAATGCGATCATGGAAATCAGGGCAGGAACAGGTGGTGACGAAGCAGCTCTTTTTGCAGCAGACCTTTACAGAATGTACACACATTTCATTGAAAATAAAGGATGGAAGATCGACATCATGAATTCCAATCCAACCGGCATGGGTGGTTTGAAGGAAATCTCCTTTGAAGTCATCGGCAGAAATGCATATGGAACACTCAAGTTTGAAAGCGGTGTGCATAGAGTTCAGCGTGTTCCAGAGACTGAATCATCCGGAAGAATTCATACATCAGCAGCATCTGTTGTTGTGCTTCCTGAAGCAGAAGATATTGATTTTGCCATCGACGAGAATGATCTCAAGATCGATGTGTACCGTTCATCCGGTCCAGGTGGACAGAGTGTCAATACCACGGACTCAGCCGTACGAATTACACACATCCCAACTAATACGGTCGTCACATGCCAGGATGAGAAATCCCAGCTAAAAAATAAGAACAAGGCAATGAAAGTGCTTCGTTCTCGATTGCTTGATCTTGAAATCCAGAAGCAGCAGCAATCCATTGCACGACAACGAAGATCAATGGTTGGAACGGGTGACAGAAGCGCAAAGATACGCACCTATAACTACCCTCAATCGCGCATTACCGATCACAGGATCAACTACACATCACACAATCTTGAATCATTTATGGATGGAAATATTGACGAACTCATCGACGCTCTGCATATTGCCATGCAGGAAGAGATGTTAAATAATGAATAACATCACAGTCAGAAAAACACAATGATAAGCATCATTATTGTTGCAATATTTTTTGTGGGTGCTGCATTTTTCTCAGGCACTGAGATCGGTCTTATATCCCTTGATAAGCATCGACTGAAACACGAATCCGTAAAAAGTAAGAGCAAAAAGAAACTCTATGATTTTGTCACAAATCCGGACAAAGTACTCGGCACAACCCTCATCGGAACGAATATCTCCATTATCATCGTCTCATCAGTTTTTACTGCATTTATGATCAAGAAAGATATCATGTCCGAAACAGTAGCAACGCTACTCCTCTCGGGTGTGCTCCTTGTCTTTGCTGAGATCATTCCCAAAATTCTTATCAGAAACACCTGCAATGTATCTATACCGAGATTCTTTTTTATCATACAATTCTTTGCCTTTCTCTTTCATCCTATGATCTGGGTACTCAGTAAGATAAACATTGCTTTTTTCAGCTTGTTAAAAATCGATAAAAGAAGCAATGGTCACATGTTCACTAAAGATGACCTATTCTATCTTCTTGGAGAAGCAGAGAAAGGGGGCGAGGTCCAGAAAGATGAGCACGATCTTATCGAAGAGGTGCTCGATTTCCGTGATCTGACCGTTAAAAATATCATGATCCCACGTACGAATATTGTTGGGATTAAGTCAGACACCTCGATTCAGGATGTGATCGATCTTGTTAAAGAGGTTGGATTTACACGTTTCCCTGTCTACTCATCGGACATCGATCATATTGAAGGCATGCTGGTGATCCACGATCTGCTTGAAGTTGAAGATCTTTCGCTTCCTGCCGGTAATTTTATACGAGAGACCTATTTCGTCCCTGAGGTCATGAAGGCGACTACACTTCTTAAAAAGATGCAGCAGAACAAAACACCTATTGCTGTTGTTGTTGATGAATACGGCGGAACTGCGGGTATTATTTCAGTTGAAGATCTTCTCGAAGAACTGGTTGGTGAGATAGAGGATGAATATGATGCACAGGAAAATGATATAAACAAAGTTAATGAAACAACATATCTTGTTAATGGTGAGGTTGAGATCGAGCGTCTCATAGATGATTATAACATCGATCTTGATGAGGGAGAGTATGAGACACTTGCCGGTATGCTCATTGAGAAATTTGAGCGAATCCCTCGTTATAATGAGAAGTTAGTGATAAAGAATTATGAGTTTACGATCAAACAGGTAACTGCTAGAAAGATCGAGAAGGTCATGATCATGATTCTTCCCGAGGAAAATGACCAGGATTAATCTTCCCGCTCAAGTTCCTCTAAAGGATCGTCCCCCACATCCCTCTTTTTTCTGAATATCCGGTAGATTTTTTCCCGAAAATTATACACGATCTTGTTCAGTTTTTTATTTTCGATCAATCCCAAACCTGCAGCAATCATAAGAATACCCTGCAGAAAGGGAGTAAAAAGACCGACAATTCCGAGTCCAAGTAGCGTATACCCCGCTATCTTTTTGAATTTTATTTTTTCTTTCACGCTTACACAGCTGTCACGTTCTTAACTTCTGGAATCTTATCTTTAAGTTGTTTTTCGATACTGTATTTCAGTGTCATCTGGGAGAAAGGACATCCACGGCATGAGCCCTGAAGCTCGACTTTAACTTCACCGTCATCTGTTACATCGATCAATTTTACATCACCGCCATCGCCTTTAAGAGCAGGACGGACTTTATCTAACTCTTGTGATACTTTTTCTTTGAGTTCCATTATAACCTCTATTTTTCTTTATAATCTAAGCATTATTATTTTATGTCCACTAAATCTTTCTCGGATCCGTGATCACACCTTTCAATGCGGAAGCTGCAACTGTTTCTGGGGATGCTAGATAGATCTCAGCAGTCTTGTTCCCCATACGTCCTTTGAAATTCCTGTTAGCTGTGGAAATCGTTACCTCTCCGTCTGCCATGACACCTTGATGCGCTCCAAGACACGGTCCGCAGCCGGAAGGAAGAATAACTGCACCTGCTCTGTTCAGGATACCAAGTGTTCCGTCTTCAGTTGCTTGCTGATAGACCTCTCTTGAAGCAGGGAGAATGAGCAAGCGCGTTGAAGGATGAACAGTTCTACCATTTAAAATTGCTGCCGCAGCATGAAGGTCTTCCAATCTGCCATTTGTACATGTGCCAATAAAACATTGATCAACTTTGATGCCTTCAGCTTCAGAAATATCTTTCACATTATCGACGGTGTGCGGGAATGCAACCTGCGGAGTTACCTTATCCAATCTGTAGAGATATTCATTTTCATAAACTGCATCATCATCAGCCCAGATCGGATCATAACTATCTACTTTGTGCTCATGCAGCCATTGCTTTGTCAGTTCATCAACAGGGAACACTCCATTTTTTGCTCCCATCTCGACAGCCATATTCGAGATCGTCATTCGATCAGAAATATCAAGATTTTGTAAACCTGTTCCATGATACTCGACGGATTTGTAGTTCGCTCCGTCAGCACCGAGATCACCAATAATTTTCAAGATTAGATCTTTGGCAGAAACTCGCTGCTGGAATTTCCCTTCTAATACGATTTTATAGGACGCTGGTATCTTGAACCATGTTTCACCTGTGATCCAGATTCCTGCTGCTTCTGTTCTATCTATGCCTGTGGAAAACGCGCCGAATGCGCCGTATGTGCATGTGTGGCTGTCACTTCCCACAATGATACTTCCCGGTTTTGCCAGTCCTACTTCGGGAAGAACCTGATGACAAATACCTCTTCCAATATCATAAAAATGCCTTATCCCCTGTTCTTTTACGAACTCGCGTATCTCTTTATGATTATTTGCCGTTTTCGCATTTGCCGCCGGTATCACATGATCGAGAACGATCACGATGCGATCAGGGTATTTGACCTTAATATCTTTTTTGACCTGATCCAGCTTCTTTATGATCGCTGCTGAATTATCATGTGTTAATATATAATCGGGTTCTGTGAATATGATCTCACCTTCTTGTAATGATCTTCCAGTTTTTCTTTCGAAAACATTTTGAATAAACGTCTTACTCATCTAA
This sequence comes from Candidatus Cloacimonadota bacterium, assembly GCA_016932035.1. Lineage (NCBI taxonomy): Bacteria > Pseudomonadati > Candidatus Cloacimonadota > Candidatus Cloacimonadota bacterium. The sequence goes on along the minus strand of JAFGDR010000037.1, from coordinate 22,191 downwards.
ACTCCTGCGAAGTTTTGAATTTTTTGAAGTACCTTAATTACTAAAATCCCTGCCTGTTGGCAAGTTTTTCCAAAACTTAAAAAACCATGATCTTTCATGATCAAGAACTGCTCATTTTCACCCATCTCTGCACAGACCGATTCGACTAATTCTCGTGTCCCGTAAGGAAACCATTGACGAGTCGATTTCAGCCCTAATGCACCGCATTGCTTCAATATTTCCTGATTGTGACCATGAAAGATGACGTGCACATCTTCTCTTTTTTGATAGATACTGCCATGAAGCATGGTTTCTGATGATGGATCTTTTATCCCAATTGCCCGGATGAGTTTCCTCTCAATATCAACATCCAGAATCTCGACAAAATCATCTGACGAAAGTTGCCCAAGATTCGAACCAGCTGCAGTAATCAGAAAGCTGTTACCAACACGCATACTCAGATTTCCTGCTGAACTTATCTTATGTGGATCATCCGGATTTGGATAAGTCGGAATGCATCCTTTATCAGCCAAGATGCTGCCCCATTTAGTCAGTTCATCACAAACTGAAAATTCGGGTACTAGCCCTTGAATAAAGATTACATCAAATTTGATTCCCGTGTATTGTTCCATTATAGTAAAGAATGTATCTCTTCCGGTTTTCGAATACCTTTCTCGGTAATGATGCCTGTTATATAACGAGCTGGAGTAACGTCGAATGCCGGATTGAATGCGTCGCTTTCAGCATTTGCTATCAATTCTTTTCCTGTATTCTTCACTTCATCGGCAGAGCGCTCCTCGATTGGAATATCCGAACCGCAACTACATGCAAAATCCATCGTTGAACACGGTGCAATTACGTAAAAGGGTACATGATTTTCTTTTGCGAGGACTGCTTTTTCATACGTGCCGATCTTATTCGCTACATCGCCATTGCATGCGATTCTATCCGCTCCCACAAACATGATATCGATCTTTTTTTGCTGCATATAAAAACCTGCTGCATTATCTGCTATTATTGCATGAGGAATACCTGCCTGTGAGAGTTCCCACGCTGTTAACTGCGCTCCCTGGAGTCGAGGACGTGTCTCATCGGCATAAACAAAAATATTCTTTCCTTGTTCGTGTGCAATGTAGATCGGTGCAAGAGCACTGCCCCACCCCTGGATAGCCAGCTTTCCTGCGTTGCAATGGGTAAGAATGCCATATCCATCTTTGATCAATTCAGCTCCGAGTTCACCCATTATTCGGGAGTGCCTTTCATCTTCGTGAAGAATATCATCAGCAGTCTGAAAAGCAACGTGAACAGGATTCTTTGAATTTATAGCTTTTTCGTAAACTCTTCTTGTTGCATAAAAAAGATTCTGAGCTGTTGGTCTTGCTGATTCTATATATATCTTGGCTTTTTCTAACTTTTTACGTGTCGAATATTCTGCAAATGCCTGTGCCATTGCATATCCTGCAGCCACACCAATGGTGCCTGCACCCCGCAAAAGCATATCTTTGATTGCATTTGCTGTATCGATATATGATCGTAATTCAACAATCTCAAATTGGAAAGGTAATTTTGTCTGATCTATAATCAAGACGCTCTGCCCTTCTCGCCAGATGGCTGTCCAATCATTGTGTGAAATTTTATCTATCATGATTAACGCAGACAAATATACAGAAAAAACTTGTCAAAGATTGCAGCGTGAATTCCTCAGAATCAGGAGAAAACATGAACGTATTTGAAGCTATAGAAACGAGAAAAAGCATTCGCAGTTATGACCCCCGTGAGCTGGAAGAGGAACAACTCATGAGGATTCTTGAAGCAGGACGGCTAGCACCCTCGTGGCAAAACAAGCAGTGCTGGCAGTTTGTGGTTGTTGAAGATAAAGACACCATTGGAAAACTCGCACTCAAATCAGGTTTGATCAGCAAAGCAAATTTTTTTATCAAGGATGCCCCTGTTGTAATTGTTGCATGCGCTGATCCGAAAGCCAGCGGTCACCTCAACGGTCAGGATTACTACCTGGTCGATGTGGCGATTGCATTCCAGCAGATGATGCTCGCTGCGTGGGAAATGAATATCGGCACCTGTTGGCTTGGTGCATTTAATGAAAATAAAGTTCAGGAAATTCTAGGCATTCCGGAAAAGATCAAAGTCGTAGGATTGAGTCCTTTCGGCTATCCGAAAGAAAAAGATAGCTTGTATGCTAAAGCAATTAAGACCTTTGCAGGAAGCAAGAAAAGGAAGGATTTAGAGAAGATTGTTCATTGGGAAAAATGGTAGATTAGAAAACAGAATATAGAAGCTGGGAATCAGAATTCAGAATGTGCTATATAGTAAAATATTTCTAACAAAAAAAATAATTTTTTTTGACATCCCACTAATTTTTATTATATTTCTTTGTTTTCAAGAGACAAATATTTTTTTATTAACAAGCTGAAAAGTTACTAATCAGCATTATAAATTCCAGATAAGGAGACTGACATGAAAGGCTGCAGCGAAAAAAAAAGTAACACCAAGGTGAGTGCAAAGAAAGATGTTAAACCCGTTCAGAGCACTCAGCCTAAGACTGCTACAAAGCAAGTTAAAAAAACAAAAAAAGCTAAATAGCATTGATTTCTGCATAATTTAGAATTGTAATTCCGGGCAAGTCGAGGATTCATGTTCGATTTGCCCGGGATTGCTTTATGGAAAAGATAGTATACAGATTAGCACGGATATGATTGATATTAGCAGATAAAAAATCTAAGAAGCTGTATTACAGCGTTCACAGGAATGACAGTGTATTTTTCATTGTGTCAGGGAATGATCCCCGTCACCTTCATACATGAAAGCGATAATGTGCATTACCGCATTTTTTGAATACTCTATTTCAATTTGTTCTAACATTTCCTATGTTTGCCAGATCGAAATGTGATGAAGCCGGGCATCCTCTGTGGTGTTACTCAGCTTTATATTCAATCCGTGGCTTCAATCTTTTCTAATGCTTTCTCAATCTCAGCAATTGCTTTCTTCTCCAATGGTAGAGCTTCTTTCAATCTCCTGATCTCTTCTTCTCTCATCTCATCGGACCATGTCTGGTTTTTTTTCAACATCCACGGATATGGCACGAAATCAGTAAAACATCCTTGTTCATCCAATAACTTCTCGGTTACCATTTGTTCATACAGATCAGCAGCGTTGAGTAATGGAGTTTCTACCTCTTCATAAAAACCTTGTGCAATACCTCGAAGATAGTTTGCCGCTTGAAGCCGATACGCAACAAGGCATTCATAGATCCATGCATTCCCGAGTGTATCATCATCTTTGATCAGTTCATTATTATTATTTAGTTTTTCAAGATAGTTGATATATTCATCCCATGCGCGGAATCCAAGCCAGTACTCTTCTGCATCCTCCTGATGAGCCATTTCAACTGCCTGCTTCAGTGAATTAATTGCAAGCTCAATTTTTGATGGCACACTATCTTTTCGTGCTGTATAGATTGCAACCCCCCACGGTACTTGTGTTTCAAGAAGCAACTGCTTCCCATTTTGATAAAGCGGATAATAGCATAGCCACTCATCACCTTCTTTTTGATAACCAACTATTACTCCGTCTTCGATCGAGCCATATTGTACTGGAACTCCTCTATCGATGCTTTCAACAACCGCTTTTCGCATCTCTGCAACTTTCTCAGCATCCTCTGGTTTTGGCTGATAGAGCACAAATTCCCATGGGCTTGCATTATTCGATCCTTTTAAACATTGATAACCACAGCACGAATGGGGTGAACTTGGACAAAGCGCTTCCTTAAAAACCTGCATTCGGAATGCCAAACCTGATGAACCGAGCAAATATTCATAACTAACCTCTTCTCCAAGTGCTTCCAGTATCTTAGCCTGGGCTCCGTGAACAGAACTTGCATATTCCTCAAAACTGAATCCTTCGATCCCTTCTAACATCACCTTATCATTTTCATGAATGACTATTGTTTTCATAGCTGTTTCCTCTCCATAACTAATGGAAATTGTAAACATAATCATTACGACACAATATAATGTGAAGTATTTTTTCATTATTAACTCCCTTGTGGAGATTTGATTTAATCTTTATCCTTAATTCTCACACACCTGCAGAATCCATGATAGATCATGCAGACTCCGCCGAATATCGATATCAAACCCCAGAATAACGGACGGATAAAAACATAGAGAATCGAAGCACCCGTATAAGGCAGCAGGTAGATGCCCCACGCCACGAGAATACACCCGATAACGATGAACATGTGCCCGAGTATAATTGTTACTTTTCTTCCTTCTGTAAAGCCGGTCGCCATCAGTGAAATACCGATAATAAGAGGAAAGATGCCGGGCATCACCTTGAGAATGATCAACATCGCCAAGCCCATGAGCGTCAGTAATACACCGAGTATGAATCCGATTGGTCGTTTAATTTTCATGTTACTCCTTGATCTATATTCCAAGTAATGTAAATATTCCAAATAATTTCAGACACGCAATGATAACAGCAACTGTGATGACTACCTTAACAAATCCAGCGCCCTTTTTCACTGCAGCTCGAACACCGATAAAAGCTCCGATCATGTTCCCTGCAGCAAGCAGCAGACCATAACCCCAGATGATCTTTCCAGATACCGCAAACACAATAACTGCAAAGAACGTATAGCACATCACGATAAAGACTTTTACTGCATTAGCTCGTACAAGATTGAAATTCTCAACGAGGTTTAATGTGGCAAGAAAAATAAACCCGACTCCCGCCTGGATGAATCCGCCATACAATCCAACACAGAAAAAGATGACAATTTCAAGCCATTTTGGAATGCTCTTTCTTTCTGCAGCTACTTTTTTCTTAGGACGGAAGATGAGCACAAGCACGAGTATCAAAACAACACCGAGTACTTTATCAAAAACATGTGAATTGAGTTTTACAGCAAAAAGTGAACCGATAACAGCTCCAACGATCGCTGCAATGGTGATATGAACAACCGGTTTGACATCCAACTCTTTATACTTTGCAAAACGAACTGAGCCAACCACATTCTGAAGCAGGATCGCTACTCGGTTAGTAGCATTTGCTATTGGTGAAGGTAGCTCGAGTAGTATCAGCACTGGCAGCGTAAGGGTTGATCCCCCACCTGCAAGGGTGTTCATAAAACCGGCTGCAACACCGGCAAGAAAAAGAATGATATAAAGAAGCATATTTTTTTCTCAAACAATGATGTTTGATGTGTGAAAATTCTCCTCTCACTGGCAAGATTTTTGTAAAATAATTGACAGTTTGTTCCATATTCAAGAGTTAATTATGTCTAAAAAAGAGAACAAATATGCTATTAAGAACAATGGTCATCTGGTTACTTCTCATGGTACTCGCAATCGGTAATGCTGCATTCCGTACTATGATTATCACACCATGGATTGGAGAACAAATTGAACATATCATGAGTACAATCATCCTCTGTATAATAATATTTCTTGTCTCATGGTTTTTTCTATTATGGATCAATCCGATCTCTGCAAGGAATGCTCTTTGTATCGGTTTAGTTTGGTTTATTATGACGATTGCTTTCGAATTTATCGCTGGTCATTTCCTTTTTGGGAACTCTTGGGGTAAATTGTTTGCTGATTATAACATTTTTAAGGGCCGTATCTGGATATTTGTTCTTCTGACAAACCTACTATCTCCCAGAATTGTATTCGCATTACGACAAATCAAATAGCTGAAAGCTGCTTTTCTCGCGTTAGAATTGATGTCTTTATTTGACAAAAAAGACAGCTCTCTCCCCATCGAAACATGAAAATAACATTAGAAGATCTCGGTTACAATAAGAAGTTCGAACAACATAGGATTGAATACAAACTCGATAATTTTGAGATTGGACGAGTTGCTGCACAGCACAAAGAACATTACACTGTCAAGACGGCAAAGGGTGACTTTGATGCTGAAATAACCGGGAATTTGCGATATTCAGCCCAAAGTCGTGAAGATCTTCCTGTCGTTGGTGACTGGGTAGCACTGACAATCTATGATGATGGTTTTGCAACTATTTATACAATACTTCCACGATTTTCAACACTCACCAGGCAGGCGGTTGGACGAACGAGTAAATTACAGATCATTGCAGCAAATGTTGATTATGCATTCTTAGTACAATCCGTTGATAGGGATTTCAACATAAACAGACTCGAACGTTACCTGACTATTTGTCACTCATCACATATACACCCAATGATTATCTTAACAAAAACCGATCTCATATCTGAGCAAAGGGTTGCTGAACTTGCGGAAAGGATTAAACAACGAATAAATGATACTCCGGTCTTAGCGGTCAGTAACGAGACGAAAGAAGGATACGAAGCGCTGAAAAATATTTTAGAACAGGGAAAGACATATTGTATGCTTGGTTCTTCCGGTGTGGGTAAATCCACCTTGTTAAATAATCTTTCCGGACATGCAGTCATGCAAACCGATGCAATTAGCAAAAGCTCAAGCAAAGGCAGGCATATTACAAGCCATAGGGAATTATTAGTACTCGAAACTGGAGGGATACTCATCGATAATCCGGGAATGCGTGAAATCGGAATAACAGATAATGAAAGTGGTTTCGAAACAACCTTCGATACAATCATTAATCTTAATCAATACTGTAAATTCAATGATTGTTCGCACACGAATGAGAAAGGATGTGCGGTTCTCGAAGCCCTTGAAAATGGAGAATTAGACCAGGAAACGTACAAGAATTTCATGAAATTGGAAAAGGAAAAAAACCGGCTTGAAACGTCAATTGCTGAAAGAAGAAAAAAGGAAAAGAAATTTGGGAAAAGATTGAAAGATTATAAGAAGAATAAATATAAAAAATAGGTGATACTGTATTCAACTTATATCAGGGGTGGTTCCTGTATTGGTAACTCACCACAGAGAACACAGGGGACACAGAGTTTTTTTTTACATTGAACGTATTTGTTTGTTTCGCTAGAATAATATTAATCAATGGCACAGTTTTTGTGTAATTATTGACAATATTCATGTGAAATATTAACAACTTGATTAGTGATTTAAAATAAATTAATTGGGATGTATGTTATGAAACATCAAAATTCTAATACATTAAAAAATCATATTAGCGATCAGTTTATAAGGATTATTATAATAATTAAAGATATATATAATCAATTAATTATTTATCGCAAATTTAGTGAAATAATAACAGTATGATGGATTTAATATGAAGAATATAACACAAAAAATTGGTTTCTCCTCCTCTTTGCTAGCAGCTTTATCATTCATGATATTCACAATCTGTTTTATGGTTATTGCATTTACACAAGATGTGTCAACTTGGTCAAATTTAAATGACTATTTGATAGGAATAAGAAATAACAACCAAATTTATAAATACATTGCTCAGATATGTTCCATCATTTTCGGTGTGTGCTATCTTGTTATAATAAATTGTTTTAGTGAAATCGTAAAAACAAAAAGGCACATACTTCAAAAATTGAGTGTCTCTTTTGCTATTATATTTACAACTTTGATTGGCATAAATTACTTCCTCCAAATAACTGCAGTTCAATTCAAACTTCAAAATGGGATAACGGATGATATAGCCAATTGGATCATGTTCAATCCACAATCGATAAGTTTATCCATTGCAATGCTTGGTTGGACATTCATGTTTGGATTATCTTCAATCTTTGCCGTATTCATATTTGAAGGAAAGGGTATTTATAGAACGATTAGAATCCTTTTCTTACTCAATGGAATTTTCTGCCTTCTTGGCGGCATAGGATTCGTTTTACAAAACAGTGGTTTGGTCAATTTAACGATCAACATGGGAATGGGTGGAACCATGACGGTATTGACAATCGTATTGAGCATATTCTTTTGGAAAGAAGGAATAAAAACCCAACAATCAAACGTATAAGTCATACCTCTGGGAAAAGACACTTAAGATATAACCATTAACATTTATCATAAACTTTTTAATTAAAATGTACTTCTCGCATCTTGTCATTTTCCCTATTCTCCTTTACGTGTTTCTTTTCTATTTCCCCTGTGCGCTCTCTGCGTTCTTTTAACTTTGCGTTCTCCGCGTGAAACTCCCTTACCCCATCTCCCTTACATACAAATTCGGCATAATCTTGCAGCCCGTGGCACTTGCAATGACATTCGATTTCCCTGCACGGGTGTACAATCCGGAAAATCTTCCATTATATACGAATAGCCCATTAATATATTTATACGGTTCAAGCACTGGTTCACCATTGTAAAATTCCACACAATCGAGCTGTGGGGGTTCGACGAATTCCTGCACGATATACTCATCATGGTCGGTTAACGAATGCACAATCTGTACCCACTCATCAGGAGAGTGATCCCTGCCGATATACACACCCTTTGCCGCATATCTGTCCATCGGCTTTAAGATAAGCTGATCTTTATCCTTTACCACACGATCTTTGGCTTCGGGATCGGAAAACTCCTTTGTATATGGGACATGTTTAATAATATATTCTCGTTCCTGCTCTGTGAGAAAACCTGTCGCTTCTTCATTATGCAGTATGGAAAAGATGAACTTATTATGAATGATATGAGACCTGAAAGGACCAATCATACAGACATTACCGTCAGCATATGCCGTGAGCAGGTCCTTCACCTCATCAGCACGCTGGCATATCTCGAACGTGAGTGATCGTCGATAGACAAGCTGGATAGGAATATCATTGTAAAAAAGGGTTCGTCCATTGTATTTCAACTCCCTCGGATCGCAGATAACGGTTGTGCAACCACGCTGAGAGAGAATCTGTTGAAAGACCTTGAACTCCTCGATCGTTGCCACACCTTCCCAATCCATGATCGCAATGGTGGGATGCATATCCTTTGTATGAGAAAACTCTTGATAGATACCGAGTAGTTGTTCGATCCATGTATGAAAAAGTTCAAAATAACTGATGCGGTAGCTTTTCTGGAGTACTTTTAATATTTTTGCTGACAATACTGCTTTTTCAACAGGATTTGATTCATTCATACCCGATGTGCCGTCTGTGTTTATCTCGCAGAATTTGTAATTATCAACATCATCATACGAATAAAACAGGTCGTACCGAGCCATGGGGAACGGCATGGAGTAACCGGGATATAACAGAATCAGTTCCTCCATAAGTGTAGAGAATTTAAAAAATTTCCTGAAAACAGGATTGGAAAGATACTCAGCAGTAACTTTCATCAAAATTCTCGAGAAGGTGTGCACTATGTTGTCAAATCTCGCGATATCGTCCGGTATAAAAAACAGCGGCTGGTAATGACAGGCAATCGGCTCGCCTTTATATACTGCTGTTGAATGAGCGACTGCGTCTTTGACAAGTTGATAATCCTCGAAATATTGTTCAGGATGTTCAATAACTTCCCTGGTGAATTGACTGTAAATGGGTAAAATTGATTTCTTATTCATTTTTACAAAATTTCTCTGTTCTCTCTGTGTTCTCTGTGGTAAATTACTTATATTAATTAAATAATTGATTATTTACAATACTATCTTTTATCGCTTCCTTGAGTGAAGCACCATCGTTGAGTTTTTCATTAATCAGCGTAACGGGATTTTTTCTCATCTCAACTAATGCATAGAGTGGATCGAGGTATTTTTTTTCTTCTTCGATCAGCCCTTCTTTTGCGAGATTCACAAATTTCAGGATCGGTTCCATAACATCTTTATCACATGCTTTGGCTTTGAGACCTTTTTGAATGATCTCCTTTTGAAGTTTGAGTATCTTCTTGAACTCGAAACATCCTGTCACGGTTTCGTGGATGGTTTTAATATTTTTACAATCATAAAGCAATCCCTTGAGCAACGCGAGGTAGGCAAAATTCAATGGATACGGGATCGAATCGGCGGTTCGTATCTCAATGAATTGCTTGGTGCGGACATCAGGGAAGAACATGGTCAGGATATGCTCAAGCTCTTTATCTGTAAACTCATCTGGTTCGAAAATTGCCTTAAAAGGTTCATCTTGTGTATAACAGAGTTGTCCATCGCGCAAAAGAGTGATCGGAGGTCTGTCGAGGATATACTGTGCATAGGTCTCATATCCAAAATCTTTATCAAAAGCATGAGGTATAATTCCGCAGCGGTCATTATCGCAATGAAGCCAAACATTGGTGCGTAAAGCATGATGTCTGTATCGTTTTCCTTCAAAGATAGGACTGTTATCAGTGAGAATAGCAAGCAGAGGTGCCAGATAGCATGCAACCTGGAATTTCAGCGAAAAATCTTCTTCGTTAAGATAATCAAGGGTGAGTTGAGTGGAGGCAGTTCCCTTCATCATATTGATGGCATATTTTCCTTTTGTTCGGAGATATTCAGACATATATACGTAGCGCTGTTTTGGTATGAACGGAATATCTTCTATCTTTGAAAACGGCAGATAACCGAGTGCGATGAGAAGCTGTCCGTTATCCTTCAGCCAGGGCATAACATCCTGCAAAAAATTCATATATATTTTTTCAATATCTGCAAGTTTTGATGAATGCTGCGTGCTCAATTCGACCTGTGCTCCGGGTTCTAATGTTACTGTACTGCCGGCCTTTTCCAATCCTATCAGATTGTCCCCCTCAAAACTTCCTCGCCATCCTTTGTGCACTAAGAAGTAAAGAAAATCCCGAATACCGTTTTTACCAATCTCTTCATAGTGAACTGATGAAAGGTCTGTTCCGCGAATAATGAAATGTTCGAATTCAGCGCCGATTTTCAGGTTATCGGGAATTTTTTCCTGTTTTCGGAAATATTGTACAATGCGGTCAACCTGCCTTGAATAGTTCATTCCACTCCAAGCATACGGATTATGAACGCATACCGTTCAGCAATATCCTCATACTGTGTATATCGTCCAGAGCCACCGTAATGACCAGCCATATTCGTTTTGAGGATAAATATATTGTCATCGGTTTTCAGGTCACGCACTTTTGCGGTCCATCGAAGAGGTTGCCAGTATCGAACACGGCTGTCATGATATCCTGAAGTAAGCATCATATTGGGATAACCCTGTTTTTTTATATTCTGATACGTATCCCATGAAATGAGATAGTCAAAATACTCTTTCTTGTAGGGATTACCTAACTCGTCGTAATGATATTTTGTGCCTGAAGCAGTTGAGTCCAGAAGCACAGTCAGCTTATCCATAGAAGGAACATCTGCAACGATCACTTCAAAAAGATCGGGTCGCCAGTTTGCAACAACTCCCATAAGCATACCACCGGCACTTGCACCGAATGCTGCCAGTTTTTCGGGACTTGTGTAATTATGTTCAATAAGATATTCTGCACAGGCAATAAAATCAAGAAATGTGTTTTTCTTATATAAAAGCTTGCCGTTCTGATACCATTGCTCGCCTTTCTCTTTACCACCGCGCACATGAGCGATTGCATAGACAAATCCCCTATCGAGGAGACTGATCCGAAGTCGTGAAAAGCCGGTATTTCTGATGCTTCCATATGCACCATATGCAGTCAGATATGTTGGATTAGTGCCATCCTTGTTGAACAGGTCTTTTTTATAAACCAGTGAGATTGGGACTTTTGTTCCATCGTGGGATAGTGCATAGACCTGCTCAGCAGCATATTCATCAGGATTAAAGCCACCGATTACTTCATAACGCTTCAGAACCTTTCGTTCCTTTGTTTTCATGTTGTAGGCATATACGGATGACGGTGTTGTAAGTGATGAATATGAGAAATATAATGTATCTGTGTTGAAATCAGGAGTCCACCTGCTGTAGAAAGCATACACATCTTCAGGAAATTGTATGTAATAATCAGTGGTTTCACTAAGTACAAAAATATGCGGTTTTATCACACCATTGTGCTGTTCATATACAACTATATAATTCTCAAACACATCGTATCCATCGATATATATGGAATCGTTGTGTGGGATAAAGATCTGCCAGTGAGATGGGTCGCCTACAAATGCAGTTATAATTTTATAATTTGGAGCTTGTTCATTGGTTCTAATATAGAGTATGGAATCATTATTGGTCATGTAATACTTAACGTCGGGCTCTCTTGGTTTGAAGAGAATGAAATCTCCATCCGGCTCGTTTGCATCGATGTAACGAGCATCTGATGTCGTTCTGCTATTGGTTCCCAGAATGATATAATCGTCAGAACGCGTTCTACCAAACCAGACATAAAATGCATTATCATCTTCACGATACAAGAGTTCATCTTGAGATGGATCTGCACCCAAAACATGACGATATGCACGCTTACTCTTAAGGTTATCTTCGTTTGGAGTTACATAAAAAATCGTCTTGTTATCATTTGCCCATTCCACATCGTTCACCGGGTAAATTTCCTCAGCAAGGAGTGTATCCGCTTCGATGTCTTTTATGTACATTGTATAGCGCTCATCTCCGGTCACATCGACCGTATAAGCAATCAGTTTTTGATCTGGACTGTACTCACGCCTGCTTACAGAAAAGAAATCATGACCTTCTGCAAGCTTGTTCAAATCCAGTACGATCTGTTCGGGAGCAGAAAGCGATTTGTATTTCCGGCAATAGATCAAGTAGGGTTTTCCCTCTTCTCTTCGTGAGTAGTAATAATAATCACCCCAACGAGTCGGTGCATTGACATCCTCTTCACCGATCCTACTGATGATTTCATTGAAGATCGTATCTTTCAAAACAGTCATACCAGAAAGAATTTTGTCTGCATAGATATTCTCAGATTCGATGTACTCAACAACCATTGAATCTGTTCGTGCATCGTCGATCATCCATGCATAATCATCATTCAATTCAACACCATGAATTATCGTGGAAGTTGGAATTTTAGTTGCAACTGGTGGTTGAATGGTGGATGTTTTAATATTTTCTTGAACTGATTGAGATGCGCAGAAGCTTATTAATACTATGATCGGAACTATAATAAAAAGTTTTTTCATCTAAAATGTAATTCCAAGAATATCAAAGATGAAAGCATATTTGAGCGCAACCTGCCTGAGATATTCAAACCTTCCTGATGCTCCGCCATGACCGGAGAATTCCGTAACGAGAAGCACCACGTTATCATCTAACTTTTTATCGCGTATCTTAGCTACCCATTTTGCCGGTTCCCAGTAGTTCACCCGCGGATCATAAAAACCTCCCAATACAAGAATATTGGGATATTGCTGTTCTTTTACATTTTGATACGGGCAATAAGACATCATATAATCGAATTCTTCTTTAATAAGAGGATTGCCAAATTCGTCATAGTGCCATTCAACTGCAGATAAGGTCTTATCAAGAGAAGTATATATCACGTCCACAAAAGGCACGTTTGCGATGGCGATTTCGCTTAATTCCGGTCGCGTGTTCAGGACAGCACCAATCAGCAAGCCACCTGCACTGGCACCTTCAATAACGAGTTTATCACTGCTGGTATATTTCTGGTCAATCAGAAATTCCTCGCATGCAATGAAATCTGTGAATGTGTTTCTCTTATTCAGAACTCTTCCCTGTTCATACCATCGTTTCCCGTATTCCCCGCCACCCCGAACATGAGCTATTGCATAGATAAATCCCCTATTTAACAAAGATAACCTACCTGTCGAGAAATAGGGATCCATGCTGTCGCCATACGATCCATATGCATAGAGAAGCAGGGGATTCGATCCATCTTTCATACAAAGATCTCTTTTGTACACTAATGAAATCGGAATCGCTGTGCCATCCGGAGCTGATGCAAAAACTCTTTCTGATCTGTATTCTGATGGATCATATCCGCTGGGAATTTCTTGCTGTTTCATTATTTTCTTTTCACGGGTTATCATATCATAATCGTAGATCGTATATGGTGTAACCATGGATTCATAAGTAAATCTAAATGTTGTAGTATCATAATTAGGATTACCTGCTGGATATGCTGTATAGATTGGCTCCGGAAATTCAAGATAGTGCCCTTCCCCGGTTTTAAGATCGATGATTTTTATCTTTTCAAGGGCATCCTCCTGCTCATATACGACCATGTGGTCTTTGAATATCTCGATATCGATTGCTACGGAATCTCTGTGGGGAATAAATTCCTTCCAATGTTCTTTTCCCGGATTATCAATTGGTGCAATCATAACGTGATAATTATGAGCATTATCATTTGAGACGACATAAAATTCATCATCATGAGGGCAGATATAATATCGATGTCCTTTTTCACGTGGTTGAACGAGTGTGAATTCACCATACGGATCATCAGCACTCAGGAACCGAACTTCATATGTTGTCTCACTTCCGCTTGTCAGAATCAGGTATTCTCTATTCTTTGATTTATATATCCATACATAAAATGCATTGTCTTGTTCTGAATATATCAATTCATCATCATTCTGATCCGCTCCAAGCACATGACGATAGATCTTATCACTTCTTCCGAATGCATTCTCCTTTGCATAAAAGATAACCTTGTTATCATTAGCCCAAACAATACTATTTGCAGAATGGAGCTTATCAGATAAGAGCACACCTTTGCTTAGATCTTTTACAAACATTGTGAATTCCTCAGCGCCTGTCGTATCGATCGCATATGCAAGATACATATGATCGGGACTGATAGCAATGTCTGAGACCTCTAAATAGTCATATCCCGATGCAAGTTCATTAATATCGAGTATAGACTCCTCAACTGCATCAGGAACATTCTTTTTCCTATAGTAGATCGAGTATTCCTGGTCATCAAATGACTTCCAATAATAAAAAAAGCTGTCGACGAGAACCGGAACGGTCATATCGGTTTCTTTGATCCTGCCGAGAATTTCTTCATACAACTGATCTTGAAGTTCCAGTGTATGAGAAAGGATGCTGTCCGCATAAGCATTTTCCCGTTCAATATGTGCGATGACCTCAGGATCTGTTCTTGATTTATCCTTCATCCAATAATAATCATCGATGAGAATCGTATCATGGATAGCTGTTTCATACGGAATCTTTTGAGGAACCGGTGCTTGGGGAATATGCTGAGGGGCGGGAAGTTGTGTTGTAGCACAGGCAAGAACAAAGAGAATTATCCCAATAAGAAAAAATTTTTTCATTAAGATACCTTTACCGTTACTTTTTAGATATTGATATTTTATGGATGCCACTCATAGGCACCGAGGTCAATTTCATTATTATGAATACGTGGTTCTCCATCGAGATCACTATCCCAATATACCACCCCGGGATTACCAATATCACGACACGGGCTGGTAGATTTGAGATGGTAATCGTTGCTTGAAAGAAAATCCGGATTATCATATATGTTTTCGTGCTCGCTTGGATTGATATTGGGATACTCAGTTGGTGCACAGGTATATGAAGCGTTTAGCAGACTATCGCCTGTAACGACGAAATCATTACCGTTATTATCCCACAGGATGCAGTTTATCATCTGTGAAACAAGGTCACTGTTTACTTTTACTCCCCATTCGGTATTGGATACGATCGTATTACTTACCATTAGAGCATTTGCACTATGAAGATAAATCCCTCTTTGATTGTTCGCTATGAGATTGTTGAACAATGCCGGATAGGAGTCATCTTTTGCATAAACTGCATCGAGGGAGCTATTTTCAATATAACATAACAGAATGACAGGATCGGATTCACCATCAAGATTGAACGTGGCATAGTTATCGAAAAAGGTTGAGTTTTCAAATCGAGGATTCGCATTAAAACAATAAACCGCGCTCCATGGGCAATCATACACAAAACAGTTTTGAACGAGCGGTGCAGCTCCATTGCAGTAGAATGCCGCATTATACTCCTCTGCTTTTGTTCCCATATTTCGGATGGTAATACCGGAAATTATATCGTTTTCGTTCTGCTGGGTATTATCAAAATAGAATCCCGCACCCTTTCCGTTACCTTCGATGATCGCATAGTCCGCCTGGAATCCACGCTGATCTGTAGTTATGACAAGATGTTTATCGCCGCCATCCCACATCAGATTTGTATTATTTGTACCTGCATAAATCCCTTGAGTTAACACTAATGTATCTCCGGTAGCTGCAGCATCAATAGCGTCCTGAATATTGTCATACACCAGATCATCAATATACACCCCGGAGTTATCAGAATGTATCTCATTCGATGTCTTGTCGCAGGAAATCATAGCCATTATAAGCAAACATATCCCGCTTATTAATAAAATCTTTTTCATCATATCTCCTATTGTAAGTAATATTGATTTTGTCATATTACCGATTCGATGACGATCAAATAGCTTTCGTAATACTGGATCACACCTGTGTCGATATTCCAGCCCACGTCTGTCTCATCGATGAATACAGTTCCTTTTACTTCATGGGCTTTTGGAAACTTTGTATTGATAAGATCCTGAATAACATTCGTTCTACTTTTTGATATTTTGAGTAGATCGTCAGAAAACTGGGTTCTCATCTCTGCGAGGAGGACACCTTCTCCCATGGGCTTTTCAATCTCTGCTTCTGCTTTGACGATCACTATGAGTACTCCAGTCTTCTCGATTTTGGCTGTTTTATCCAGACTCATTCCGGAAATTTCCACATTTGTGATACTGAGTTTTAGCTCCTGTTCACCGTTCATGTCTGTTAATACGAACTGCATTCCTGCGAGTTGCTCGGCAACGTTTTTACGGGCAGTTGTCTCAGCCATATTCCGTGCCATGGATTCATTCATCGATTTTGAAAATCCATATCCAAGAACTTCTTTTTTTATTTTCTGATATGTTATGGTATGAAAATCGAACTGAGGTGTCGATGCACATCCTATCAGCATGATAAGGAGAATGCAACTGAGAATCGTTTTCATTATACCTCCACCTTACGAATGCTTGAGAAAATCAATAATTTCCTGTATATCAGGAAGTTCCGGTATATCATAGATTTTGAGGAACACAATTTTTCCTTGCTCATCAATAACGATATTTGCACGCTGAGAAAAACCTTTTTCAGCTAAAAACAGCCCGAACTTCTCAGTAACTTTTCCGTGTGGCCAGAAATCCGAAAGCAAAGGGGTGTTCCATACTTTTAACTCCTTCGCCCATGCGTGCTTGCACGGAACGGTATCGACACTGAACCCGACGGCAACAGTATTGAGTTCTTCAAAAGTATCTTTATGCTCTTCGAGAGATTTCATCTGCTGTGCACATACTTTTGTCCATGCAAGAGGATGGAAGGAAAGAAGTACTTTTTTTCCATGTTGTTCTGATAGCTTAAAATCTTTGTTATGATGATCTTTCAGCGTAAAATCCGGTGCCATATCGCCGATATTAAGTTTATTCATGTTACTCCTAATTATCTAAATCTTTGTATATGTTATGATGAACAAACAGCTCATTTGCTTTTCGTTGAGGTCGCTGTTTCTCATCTCTTTTCTGTCTCTCTGACAGATCAGGATTAAGTGTATCGGATTTCTTGCCGATGATGACCAGTGCAATGACGATATTGCCTTCCGGGATTCCGAGAATCTCTCTTACCTTCTTATGGCTGTAACCCGCAATAGGATGGGCAATAAGTCCAAGCTCAGTAGCCCGTAATATCAGATATGCTGTTGCCATGCCTGTATCGAAAAGAAAATACTCTCTGATCTTGATATTGCAATCAGATTCTTTTTTAGCAAAGACCGCAATCATCATCGATGCTTTTTGAGCCCATTCATTACCTTTTGCAAGAGATTCATGCATCTCTTTCAACTTTGGTTCATCATACACAAATACGAATTGCCATGGTTGGTTATTAAAACATGATGGAGCCAGTTTGAGTGTACTCGCCAGATCATCGACCAGCTCAGGTGTTATTTCGCATTTTTCGAGGGAACGATACGCTCTACGATTATCAGCAAGCTCCTGAAAATCCATTATTAATTTTCTCTTAATATATTCTCGTCATACTCGTCTTCAAGACGGGCTTTGTGTTGAACTTCTTCTTCTACAAGGTTGAGGAAAAGGTCTTGAATTTTTTCGTTGGGAGCGAGTTTTGCCAGTGTTTTATAAAGATTTACCGAGCTTTGTTCTCTTTCCATTGCAATGGTGAGTGCTTGCTGGTAATCCATGTCCTCTGTTGGTTTAACATCAACGAGATAATCAGCGATCTTCAAATCTACGATATGCTTTTCCGAAGGTTTGAGTTCTCCGCTCTTTTTAACACGCTTAAGATGCTCTTCGTGCCCTTTTTCCTGAAGTGCAAGCCCTTTTAACATCTCACCTATTGCCGGATTTTTCACTTTTACTGACCATTCATTATAAAAATTCTGCGCATCTATCTCTCTATCTATTGCAAATTGCAGAATATCTTCAGTTGATTCGAAATGTGTTTTTTCCATTATTACTCCTTACTAAAATTCCTTATCTACCAGTTCATCGATCAGATCTTCGTCAGGGATGAACGGCAGTGTTATATGTCCGTAATTTTTATTTCTTTTATTCCATTCAATAGAAGTCTCGACTGCATTGGGATTTCGTGCCCACGAACGTCTAGCGACACCACCCATTACATCCCAATCGAGGGCTGATTTGATAATCGCATCAATCCTTTCACTTCCATCGAGTACAAGTCCAAATCCACCGTTAAATGCTTTACCAACACCAACTCCGCCGCCGTTGCTTTCAACCACAAGTGTCATACCACGTGCTACATTGCCGGCAAAACAATGGATCGACATATCAGCGCACACATTACTTCCATCCTTGATATTCGCAGTTTCGCGAAATGGTGAATCAGTTCCGCCCGTATCGTGATGATCACGTCCAATCATGATCGGTCCGACTTCACGTTCGCGTACCAGTTCATTGAATTTGAGGGCGATCTTCACACGACCTTGTGCATCTGCATAGAGAATTCGTGCTTGCGAGCCAACAACGAGTCTGTTCTTTTCAGCATCTTTGATCCAATGGTAGTTATCACGATCCTGGGCTCTTCTTTCCGGATCGATGCATTCCATAGCGGCCATATCAGTTTTACGAAGGTCATCCGGTTTGCCGCTCAGGCATACCCAGCGATAGGGTCCGTACCCATAGTCGAAACAGATCGGTCCCATAATATCTTCGACATAGGATGGAAAGATAAAGCCGTCTTTTGTGTTCTTTCCATTCTTTGCAATATCATGAGCTCCGGCATCGAAAACTGCTTTCATAAAACTGTTGCCGTAATCCCAGAAATACGTGCCCTTTTTTGTTAGCTCTTTAATGAGTTTATACTGTGTGATGAGCGATTCATCCACTTTTTTCTTAAAAGTATCCAGATCATTCTTGATAAGCTCTCGTCCTTGTTCGAAGGTCACTCCCTGCGGTGTATAGCCACCTTCATAGACCGCATGACAAGACGTTTGATCTGAGAGAAGCTCGATCTCGATTTTGTTATCAACAAAGTACTGAAGAAGATCGACAATATTTCCATAATAACCGATGGAAACTGCTTCACCCTTTACTTTGCTTTCCTGCATCCATGAAATGACCTGCTCAAGATCATCAGAATATTTGGAAAGCCATCCCTGATCATAGCGAGTTTTTATACGGGAAAGATCAACTTCTGCGATCACGCCGACACCACCAGCGATCTCGATTGCTTTTGCCTGTGCACCGCTCATCCCACCAAGTCCCGAAGTAACAAAGATTTTTCCTTTCAAATCTTTATCTTGTGGTACATTAAGATACAATCTGCCTGCGTTCAAAAGTGTAATATACGTGCCGTGTACAATGCCTTGAGGTCCGATATACATCCAGCCGCCGGCGGTCATCTGACCATAATTAACACAGCCCATTGCAGCCGCTGTCTTAAAATCTTCAGAATTATCGAACATGCCGACCATTAAGCCGTTAGTGCTTATCACGCGGGGACTTTCTTGTCGCGACGGGAACAGCCCAAGTGGATGCCCTGAAGCAACAACAAGTGTCTGATGATCTGTCATGATCTCGAGATATTTTTTTATGAGTTGATACTGCATCCAGTTCTGGCAAACCTGACCACTTTCACCGTAAGTAACTAATTCATAAGGATAAAGCGCTACATCGAAATCGAGATTATTATCGATCATGACCTGCAGGGCTTTTCCTTCGAGAGTTTTTCCCTTATATTCATGGATTGGTTTTGCTTTGATCTCACCTTGCGGACGATACCGGTATCCATAGATACGACCGCGAGTTTTCAATTCGTGAAGGAACTCGGGGGCAAGCTTCTCGTGTAATTCTTCAGGAATATAGCGTAAGGCATTTTTAAGAGCTGTTTTGATCTCATTCTTCGTCAGATTCAAACCTCGATCCGGTGCTCTCCTGATACCTTCCTTGAAAACAGGATTGGCCGGTAGTTCGTATGATAACTTTATTGTCATCGCATCTGAGATGTCAGCATTTATCTTCATGAGACTCCTTGTGTATTAATATATAAAATTCGTAACAAATGTCTTATGAATTTCTTCAAAATAATGTCCATGTTTTTCTGCGGGGAAATTTTGTGCTGTAATCTTTTTTAATGATGAAGAAACAACATATACCTCTTTTTTGAGATAATGAGCTAACAAAACGGCTTGCAATGTGCCGACCTTATTGATAAAAATCTTCTCGGTGATCGCATCAGCACCGATGAGCATAAAATCAGCTTCCGGTAATATTGATGATAATTCAGCGTCTTCAATAAGAAGAGAACTCACGCCTTGTTCCTGCAAGTCTATTGAAAATGCCTTTCCTTCACCAAGTGGAAGAGAATGGCAACATATGACTTCTGAGATCATATCTTTGTAATGAAGAATAACTTCTTCGACTGCTGTGCTTCTGCTGAACGTAACAATTTTCTTTGGTTTATCAAATAAGTATGATGAATTCTTAATGTAGGTTTTATTGTTCAGCAAGTCATCAAATTCTTTGATCTTATCAGCAGTTATTCCATCTGAGAAATGCTCTTTCAGTTTTATAATTGCAGCCATCTCAGAGAATCGTTCCACTGCTTTTTCCAGAAAATTCATGATGCGTGCATCGTTGTTTCCGCTTTCAAAAAGATGGTATATAATCTCGAGTGCACTTGCAGCTAATGCCTGCGAGCCGGAGCTACGATCTTGCAAGAATTCCTGTATTTGTTTATCCAGTATATCCATTTATACCTCGTAATTATCGGCAACCCAGGCATCGGTGAAAAACACTTTTTTAATATTGTAAAGTTCTTCGCCTACTATCTGCCTTCCGATAATATTGAATTTCTCAGGATTATCACTTACATAAAAATCATACTGAGCATCACGAGTCTCTTTATCATTACCATATCGTGACATAAGCTCTTCAGCAATCGAATCTGCGGAATCGACAAGTGTGATTGAATCTCCGACAACATCTCGTATTACATGTTTCAGAACAGGATAGTGCGTGCATCCCATGATGATCGTATCGAGATCATTTTCCAGAAAATCATCAAGATATTCATGTATGATCTCCTTTGTTACGTTATGATCAATCCAGTTTTCTTCGACAAGCGGAACCAATAGTGGCGTAGCTTTGCTGAACACAGTGCAGAATGGATCTATTGACTTCAACGCCTTCTCATAGGATCCGCTCTTGATCGTACCTTCAGTTCCAATAACGCCGATGCGTTTATTCTCTGTTGCCTGCAGCGCTTTCTTAGCACCAGGATCGATCACACCGATTATGGGAATATCGCTGCGCTTTGTTAACTCGTCGATTGCATATGCAGAGGATGTATTACATGCTACAACGAGAAGTTCTATTTTTTGTTGTAGAAGAAAGATCATATTTTGGAGAGAATATTGTATGATCGTTCGCTGGGATTTTGAACCATAAGGCACACGTGCAGTATCGCCAAAATAGACGATGTCCTGATGAGGTAATGCTCTTTTAATTGAGTGGAAAACAGTCAGTCCTCCAACACCCGAATCGAAAATACCAATTGGATTATTCATATATGTGATACCCCAATATTACGTTTGCATGTCAAGTTTTTGGAAATTAGTTTGTGACCAAGTTATTGATTATAGCAACTATTCTTAATCCTCAAGTGCGAAACTTTTATCAATGCTCGATATCCTTTTCAAGATTACAATTATGTAAGCAGGCTCCAATATTTTCTTGACGCCCATATGATCGATTTCATTCTTTCCAAAGTTTATTGTTACCTGGTAATATAGCACTTAAAATAATGAAATGTGATAATATAATTAATTGAAAAAATTATATAATATTTTGAGGTTCTAAGATGAATAACATGAAAAGTATTTGTTCGATCATCCT
>JAFGDR010000036.1 GCA_016932035.1 Candidatus Cloacimonadota bacterium | reverse complement strand
TAGTTGTTCTTGTAACAAACTTTTTTGCTTGTCTCACAGAGTATGTATTCATAAGAAATAAACCAAAGGGAAAGATTTCTACTGCTGTTTTTGTAACTGGTTCTCTACTTTCTCTGACACTTCCTCCAACAATTCCATTATGGATGGCAGCAGTGGGTTCAGTTGTCGCAGTGAGTTTCGGGAAGATGGTTTTCGGGGGATTTGGGAAAAATGTTTTTAATCCGACAATACTCGGTCGAACCTTTTTGTATATTGCTTTTCCTAATGCGATGACCATTATGTGGATGAAACCATTTACATCATTTCCTGGAGGATTCACTCACTTTTCACACTCACAACTCATAACTTCTGCCACACCAATGATACAGTTTAAACAAGCAGGTGAACTCACAGCACTTCCAAAACTCTTCTTCGGTATGATACCTGGAAGCAGTGGAGAGACCTCTGCAATCCTTATTATTATAGCTGCGATCTATCTCATCATTACAAAAACGGCAAAGTGGCAGCCGATTATCTCAACACTGGTGAGTTTTATTATCTTCACCGTTATTTTCTATGGAATGGATCCACTGATTTTTCTCTTCAGCGGTGGTATAATGTTCGGTTCGGTATTTATGGTTACCGATCCGGTTTCGATGCCAAAAGAAAAGTATTCGATCTGGATATATGGATTGCTTGTAGGATTTCTTACTGTTTTCATTCGGAAATTCTCACTTTTTGCAGAAGGATTTATGTTTGCACTTCTAATTGCAAATACCTTCATGCCCATCATTGAATATGGAATGAAGAAACTCGTTCAGAGAAAAGTTAAGAAGGATTCCTGATGAAACAAACAAAGAAATACCTTTCAGAGAGAAAATTTTATCCGGTCTTTTTTATGATCATACTGACTGTCATTTTTGTTGGTGTGCTGGCAGTTTTCTATCATCTGACACAAGCAAGAGTCCAAACCTACAAAGCACACCAGTTTCAAAAAATGGTTCTCCTGACTCTTGACCTGCCCGTCGATCAGATGGAACAAAATTACGATACATACATTACCGAAGAATCACAAAGTGGTTTTGATTATTATTTTGCAAAAAGGAATGATGACATTATTGGTTATTGTTTTGAAATTGAAGGAAGCGGTTTATGGGGAACTATCAATGCTCTCATCGCTTTGAACCAAGATTTCTCGGAATTAATAGGTTTCAGTATTATAGATCAGAATGAAACTCCGGGGCTGGGAGCTCGAATTACTGAAGAATGGTTTCAGAAGCAATTTCAAGATAAGAAGATCAGACACGATGGAGAAGTAATCAAATTCACGATGGTTCCGGAAAATGATATACAGGAAAACAATCAAGTACAGCAGATCACTGGAGCAACGTCATCCACCAGAACTGTTGTAGATATGCTCAATAAACATCTCGTTAAGATCATACAGGAATTCAAACCAGAATGACCAAAAAACAGATATTCATTAACAGTCTCTATCATGAAAATGCAGTATGGAGACAGATACTGGGAATTTGCTCTGCACTTGCTGTTACGAACCAGTTGATGAACAGTCTTGTCATGGGATTGGGGGTTGTTTTCACACTTGCTTTTTCCTGTTTTACAATTTCCCTGCTGCGGAATTACATCCCGGCTCGCATACGTATGATGGTACAAGTTCTTATCATTGCTTCCTATGTTATCATCGTCGATCTTTTTCTGAAAGCTTTTCTTCCAGATATCAGTAAAGCACTCGGTCCTTATGTTGGTCTGATAATAACTAATTGTATCATTATGGGAAGAGCAGAAGCATTTGCTATGAAAAACACTCCTCTTAATTCTGCCATCGATGGAATCGGAGCTGGTTTAGGATATGCGTTTGTGCTTCTCATCATAGCATTTTTCCGTGAACTTTTTGGTTTTGGAACATTTTTTGGATTTCAAATATTAGGTCATTGGTGGACGAAGTGGTCAATCATGGTAATGGCACCGAGTGCATTTTTCATGCTTGCACTACTGATGTGGTTTGTGTACAATGTGCAAATGAAGAACAAAAAGGATTAATATGGAACTGAATGTTTTTATCCTTTTTATGGCTGCCATTTTTACGAGTAATATTCTTCTGACGAATTTTCTCGGAATGTGCTCATACCTTTCTGTGTCTCGCCAGATAGAATCTTCTCTGGGATTGGGATTTGCAGTCTTTTTTGTTATGACATGTACAACAGCTCTGAACTATGTTGTATACTATTTTGTGCTCGTTCCGCTTGATATTGTGTATCTCCAATATATAATTTTTATTATTGTTATCGCTGCCTTTGTTCAGTTAATTGAAATGGTGATCGAACGATTGTCACCGGTGCTTTATTATTCACTTGGAATATTTCTGCCCCTTATTACGGTTAATTGCGCAATCCTTGGTGTATCTCTTTTTATGGTAATCAGGAATTATTCATTTATACAGTCTGTTACTTTTGGTGCAGGAAGTGGTATCGGCTGGCTTCTCGCAATTCTTGCACTTGCGGGTATTCGTCAAAAAGTGAATGATACATTCGTACCTGCTGGCTTAAGAGGAGCTGGATTAAGCTTGATCATAACAGGTATCATGGCTCTTGGATTTATCGGCTTTTCAGGTATAGCGGTTATTCAATAATGATCATTTCAATACTAATGACAGTCGGGATCGTTGCCGGGATTGGTGGTTTTTTTGCATTATTACTTATCATTGCAGAATCGAAACTAATGAACTATGGCGAATGCACGATCACCATAAATGATAAAAAAAAGATCACAGAAAAAGGTGGAAGTTCACTTCTTACAACGCTGAATAATAATAAGATATTCCTTTCGTCAGCATGCGGTGGACGGGGAAGCTGCGGTTTCTGTAAATGTAAAATTCTCAAGGGTGGAGGACCGCTTTTGCCGACAGAATTGCCATTCCTGGACGAGCGAGAAAAAAAAGATATGGTTCGTCTTGCATGCCAGGTCAAAGTAAAGGAAGATATTTCAATCGAAATTCCTGAAGATATTTTTGCGATACAGGAATTCGCAGGAAAAGTAACAAGCATTAAGGACATGACTTACGATATCAAGGAACTCACGATAGAACTCACCATGCCAAAAGAGATCGAGTTCAAAGCCGGACAATATGTACAGTTTGTTGCACCTCGTTACGAAAAAAGCAGGCAGTCCGTAACACGAGCATACTCAATATCAAGCAATCCCGATCATATAAAATTTATCGAGCTTATCGTTCGAAAAGTACCAGACGGTTTGTGCACGACCTATATTCATGATTATCTAAAAGAAGGGGATACGGTAAATTTCACCGGTCCTTTTGGGGATTTTCTCATCCAGGATACACATAAAGATATGATCTTTATTGCAGGCGGTTCGGGTAAAGCTCCAATTAAATCAATGCTTGAGTATCTAAAAGCCCACAAATCCAAACGTAAGATGACATATCTTTTTGGAGCTCGTACAGAGAAAGATTTGTATCATGTGGAGCTGATGAAAAAACTCGAAGACGACTTAGAACATTTCGAGTTCGTACCTATCCTATCAAAGCCAGATGAAGGATCGAAGTGGTCTGGGAAAACTGGATATATCATGCCGTTTCTTAAAGAATTTATCGGTAAACCAGAGAATACAGAAGCATATCTCTGCGGAAGTCCGGGCATGATCGATGCAGTTATTAAAGAGCTTCATAATCTGAAGATCTCTGAAGAACAAATCTTTTTTGATCCTTTCAGTTGAGGTTGATATGAAAAAAACACCACAAGAAAAAAGAATACAACAAAATCTCCAACCAGGTGTTATTACCCTAACTGGCTTTCTTGGAAACGATCATCGATTTTACCAGGATATAATCGAAGAGGATAAGAATATGCTTATAGAACTTTGCATTACTCCTGATGAAGTTGCTGATCGGCTTCAATATTTTACTGAACTTGCATGGGACAGCTATGATGGTCCAATCATCATCGACGACGTGTACCAGGTTGAGTATAAAAGCTATCGCGGAAAAATACCTTGCCCTTTTTTACATCCCGGTTTATTCCCCAAGGGGACTATAACTTTAAGAAATTTGTTTTGCCAGAAAGAAATTTGCTGGACACCATTAAATATCCACATGATACGGAAACATTGTTTTTTTGAAGGAAAGGGAACTCCCCACAGAATTGAACCGAATGAAATAATTGAAATACTATTCTGCAAAGAAAGTTAATCGTTGATATGCTTGCGAATTTATTGACACATTAAACTTATTCGATCTCTTTCAATCAAATGTTGTTGAATATTTTATAAAAATAGGATAAACAAGTATGTCTGATAAAAAAATCGAAGAACTTCTACAAGAAATAGACATCCTGAAAAGACGAAATTCAGAGTTGGAGCAGAAGCAAAAAGATCTTGAACAGACAGAAGATGCATTAGTGGAAAGTAGGGAAAAGCTTAATACAATTCTCGATTCATTTGTTGATGGTATTTATATCACAGGTCCGGATTATGATATCGAGTATTTAAATAAAGCGATGATCGAAAAAGTCGGTCAGGATAAGATCGGAAAAAAATGTTATCATGTAATGTATAACAAAAAGAAACCCTGTGAATGGTGTCAATTTAACGAGCTTTCAAAACTGAACAATATCATTACCTATGATTTTCAGGTTCCCGGAACAGACCTCTTCAGAATGGCGAGGAATATTCTACTAGATAATGGCTCGAAACTAACGATTTATTATGATGTGACCGAGATCAAGAAAGCTCAAGAAGCGCTGCGGGCAAGCCAGGAAAGAGCTAAATTCCTTACCGATGTCACGTTTGAAGGAATCGTAACACACAAAAAGGGGATTGTTGTTGATGCAAATGAATCATTCCTTAAAATGACAGGCTACACAAAAGAAGAAGTTGTCGGTGAAAACCTTCTTGATTATATCCCTCGAGCAAAAGATAAAGCGAAAATAATGATCAATATCGTTCGCAAAGTTGCAAAGCCATATACGATTTTAGCCCGGAGAAAAAATGGCAGTACTTTTACTGCAGAATTGGAAGCTCGCAATATCAAACACGGTGGAGAGATCATACGGATCGTCGCAGTTCGAGATGTAACAGAAAGGATCAAGGCAGAAAAAGCTATCAAGGAGAGTAAGGATACTGCGGAAAGGTATCTGAATATTGCTGCAGAGATCATAATATCACTGGATACTAAAGGAATAATAACCTTATTGAATGATAGTGGACATGAATTGCTTGGATATAAAAAGGGAGAGCTGATCGGAAAGAATTTCTTTGAAATATGTATCCCTCCTGATAACATAACTGAAGTTAGGAGAATGCTTGAAGATATCATGAGTGGAAAGCTGAGTATTACTGAGAATTATGAGAATCCTATTATTACAAAAGATGGTAAGATCAAACAGATATCATGGTATAATACGCTCTTATTTGATGAGAAAAAGAAAATAATAGGTATCCTGAGTTCTGGCGAAGATATTACGTACAGGAAACAAGCCGAAGAAGAATTGAAGAAAAACCTGCGAGAGAAGGAAATTCTCATTAGAGAAGTACATCACAGGGTTAAGAACAATATGCAGGTCATAGCTGCAATTTTGAGTCTTCAGGCAGATGAGATCAATGATGAACGACTCTCAGCAGTATTAAATCAATGTATGAGCCGTGTTCAATCTATGTCTAAAGTTCATGAAATGATGTACAGAACAAGTGATCTCGAACATCTCGATATGTCGGAATATATCCATGAAATGATCACCACTCTGCGGGATTTGTATCCTCTCAAAGAAAAAGGAATTTCTTTTAATGAGAATTGCAAAGATGTGTTTCTTAATTTGAATCAGGCAATACCTGTCGGAATCATTGTAAATGAATTGATCTCGAATGCGATGAAGCATGCATTTCCGGATGGAAAAAAAGGTGTGATTGAAGTTATTCTCACAAAGAGAGATAATGAAATAATCATGCGCGTGAGTAATAACGGAGAACCATTACCGCCTGATTTCAATTTGGACGTTCCAACATCCCTAGGGCTTGAAATCGTTAACCTTCTCAGTGAACAACTTTCAGGAAAAATAACAGCAAAAAGTACTGATAAAGAAACATATTTTGAACTCATTTTCCCGAGCGCTAAGTAGAATCAGATTTAATTATAAAGCATTACAATAATCAATACTTTCTAATTTCAACGATTCTTATTGACATATAACCATGTAAGCTAACATTATCATCATTACTTCAATGAAGAAAGTTATTTTAGTTCTGCTAATATTGGGCATTATCGTTATCAGTTATGGGAGATCCTATGCTGATAATCTGAAAGTACACTTTATCGATGTACGTCAGGGTGATGCAATACTTATCCAGTATGGAGGAGAGAACTATCTTATTGATTCGGGTAAGAATCTTAGTACAGACAAGCTGATATATTATGTTGATTCTGTTGGAGTTACACACCTTGATGCATGTCTTATCACCCATCCTGACCGTGATCATTACGGAGAATTTGAAGATCTGGTTGAAAGCGGATTGTTTACTATAGACAGGTTTATAACAAATAAGACTGTTTCGACAAACTCTACATACATTACATTGATGAATCTTTTATTATCTGAAAATATTACTGTTGATTCTGTAGATTATGAAGACGATCTCAATTGGAGTGTGACAACAGATATTCTCTCTCCGAATTATAATAATGGTTTTTCTGGAGATAATGATAATTCAATTGTAATCAAAATGAGTGTGGGTGAAGTCGACCTTTTACTAATGGGTGACAGTGAAGAACAAAATAATCAATATCTTTTGGATACTTATGACTTGGATATCGAAGTTCTCAAAGTATCTCATCATGGAGGAGTAACCGGTACAAGTGAAGCATTCGTTACAGGAACAACACCTGCAATTTCAGTCATATGTTCCGGCAGCAACTCCTATGGTCATCCATCACCGGTCGTGATCGATTTGTTGCAGAATGCGGAGTCTTTGATCTATTCGACAGCCGATGATTGGAATACCTGGTGGATAAATGGGGGAAACGGTTCTGACGATGGCAGCGAGGATGACGATGTTATCCTGGAAACAGATGGAGAAAATATTTGGGTGAATGGTGAACTTGTGTGGTATTCTTATTCAAATGACAATGACCACTTTGAGAATATGAGTTTGAACATAGCTCCTAACCCGATCAAGCATTCAGCAAGGATACATTATTCAATTGTTAAAAATAATCATGTTCAATTAGATATTTACGATATAAGGGGGAGACTGGTACAAAGTGTACTCAACCAGTATCAAAATGTCGGCAATTACTGTGTTGAAATTGGAGTTGAAGGATTACGTCCGGGAATCTATTTTTGTAAGTTGCAACAGGGAGATGAGGAAGAAATTCATAAGTTAGTTCTGATAAAATAGTAAAAACTTTTCTTATATCATGAAAAGTGCGGGAAAATTGACAGAAAAAAATTACATATGTAGTAATAAATGCGTCTTTATGAGTTGTTTTCAATCAGATAATCTTTGTGGGTATATAACAGCACCAGAAATCTCATTGAATTGCTTACATTTTCATCTTTACATTAGTTCAATCGATACCAATAGGAGGATCAAATGCAGAAAGCAATAAAAATTGGTGTAATATTTATGCTGATTGTGGCTCTTTTCCGCATTATTGCAGGCATTCAAATGCTTTTCGAGGCAGAGAAGAACCTTGATAGCATTGTTTTGTTTTTCCTGAATGCATTAGCAATTATCGGTATTACACTTGGTGCATATCGAAAAGGTGAGAAATGGTCATGGTGGACATTACTTGTAATAATCATGCCAGTTCCGATATACTGCATCATAGCGCATGGCTGGATGTCATGGAATATTATTGGGCTTGTTCTTTCAGTTATTCCTCTTGTAATACCAGCAAAGGCAATTCTATCGAAGAAAAGTTAAATTTATCGTAGGATTTTGTGACAACAATAAGGCGATAATTGCCATTATCGTCTTTAAAAATTTTTCTCTGTATTCTTTGCGGCGAGATAATATTATTTGTAAATCCTCACGAATTCAACCAGCAGATCGATCAAAGCATCGAAATCGTCCAGACTTATCATGCTGTTATGGGTATGTGCATAGCGAACAGGAACACCCAATACAATCGATGGAATGCCATACGCTGAGGTCTGAATATGCCTGCCATCAGTGCCACCTCCGCGACGCAACGTGACTTGTAAGGGAATGTTATGTTTTGTTGCTAATTGAATAAAACTATCTTTCAACTTCGGATTACCAATCATTGATGGATCATACACCCGCATGTGAGCACCTTTTCCAACACAGGTTTGAGCTCGGAATGGAATGCCCGGGATGTCATCCGCTGGAGCACCTTCAAGAACAACGCAAATATCAGCATCCATGGTTCGAGCTAGCGTGCGTGAACCGGGACCGCCAACCTCTTCCTGCACGCTACCGCACAGGTATAGCGTATTTGGATGAGTGCTATCCTTCACAGCTTTTCCCAACTCGATAAGTGCTGCAATTCCCGCCCTGTCGTCGAAGGCTTTTGAAATGATCCTTCTGTTATTATCTTCATAATGGAAAAATGGAATGGGAATAACAGGATCACCGATGTGTATGCCAAAATTCTCAATTGCATCTTTTCTTGACTTTACACCAATATCAAGAAACATATCTGAAATTTCCGGGGGAGTGTCTTTTCCACCTCGTGTAAAATGAACAGGGATTGAACCAAAGATGCCCGGATATTTTTTGCCGTCTTGCGTAATAATCTCAACCGGACTGGAAAGTAATGTATATTTATTCCAGCCGCCGATCGGATGGAACTGTATTAAACCGGAATCCATAATATCCGCTACCATGAAGCCGATCTCGTCCTGATGAGCGATGAACAGGATTTTTGGTTTGTCTGAACTGCCTTTCATGGTAAACGTGATCTGTCCAAGACGATCTTCATTATACTGAGCAAAATCACCAAGCTGTTCGATCATGTATTTTTTTATATTCTCTTCAAAACCAGCGATACCGGGGAGAAGGGTGAGTTCTTTCAAAATTGTGAGTCTATCCATTATAACCTCTATAAAACATTAATTTCAAATGTATCTTTTCTGCAATGCTGTTTACCTTAATATTCATCGAGGTGATAAAATTCTGCATTTTCAAGCCAGGTGTTTGGTCTGTTCACCATTTCTATGATATTATCGAGTACTTTTACCTGTTTCGATTCTTCGGTGATAATACTCTGGATGATCTGTTTCTGAAAGTCATCCTTCAAACCGTCCATGGCATCAGTGTATATCCTGATCTTATGCTTTTCCAGTTCACGGGCTTTTGTGTAGAGTTTGACCTCGTTCATATCGCAGGCGAAGGGATTCTTTTCTTTCTTAATCTCGTCAAATACTTCGATAGCTTTCTTAATTGCAAAGGTATTTGTCAAAGGTTGGATTTGCTGCTCCTTTTTCATTTTCTCAAAAGCTGCTTTGTGTTTCTTATGATCATCAGCAAGCATAGACAAGATATTCTTAATTCCCTTGTGTGTTGAACAGTGACCCGCCAGGTCTCTATAATGATCCTCGACCATCTGCTCAGTATCGATTGCTATCTGAAAAAAATCCATGTAACATCCTCCATGGTTTTATTTTTTCATTTGAGTAAATGTTGTGTTACCGATGAATGTATGACAAGAAATTTATCACTTTTTGCATATTCTAATAAAAATCCATATGATAATATTACATGTTTTAAATTAGATATTGTACCATTCTACAATGGTTGGAAAAGGATACATTTTCAAAATCGTTGACGGAAATATAAGTGCTTTCATATTTTTCATAATTATCAAAAAGGTGTTTATATGAAGAATTTATATCTGTTTTTTACTCTAATATTTCTCTCGGTTGGGATTCTTTTTGCCGAAAATGCAGAACCAATAAATCCGTTCCAGGCGTATTTAGCAAACCCGGGTACGGCAACTTTCGAACAAGCGCACAAGCATTATATCTCATCACTTGAGGATAATGCCGATGATGATAATACTCGTCTTATGCTTTCATATCTTTATATGATGGAACTGGAGCGAACACTCGATCAGATCGACGTGCAAGCAGATTCTGTTGCGCCGAATGTTGCTTTCAACTATGCGAACATACTTCTTGAAATGAGAAGGTTCGAAGATGCTATTGAGATATATGAAATGCTGAACGAGTCCTATCCGAGTTGGTCATGTCCATGGCGCCATAAGGGTGAAGCATATTTTAAATCAGGAAAACTGTCTGAAGCTGAAACTGCTTTAGAAAAAGCGATAGAAACACGAGTCGAGCACTATGATGCATATGTCATGCTTGCAGAGGTTCAGGAAGAAATGGGCAGCTATAAAGAAGCGCTAGCCACTCTCGAAACTGGATTTACCTATTATGGAAAAGATATAGAAGATCCTGATGAGGAAGTATCAGACATCGACACACAATTCTTATACCTCAGACTTCTCAAGAAGAATAAAAGAACAAACGAAGCTGACGCATTGCAAGAAAAATTGATGAAAATTGCACCTGATGATGAGCGATGGAAGGATGTGGAATGAAACATATTATCATTTTTCTCGTTATATTCATAATTCTATCAACTCTATGTTATGCACAGGAACCTCAGGGATACATCGAATATAAAGAAGATAAAACGATCGTTCGAGTTTGGGGAACACATTATGAAAGAGGATATGCGCAGGGTTATTTGCTCTGTAACGGAATCATCGATATTTTTTCAACCTATTTTCTTGGATATATATTCGGGAACAATGCAGCAATATACAATAATACCAGAAGCATTTTTGTAACAAGTTTTTCGGTCGATGCTCTTTATCAGACAGAAGGTGAAGGACTCCTTGATGGCATTGTCGCAGCCGGTCAATCTCTGTATAATAATGTACTTGGACGAGACATCGATGTGACCGATCTTATGATGTGCAACTCAATTGTGGATTATACTGATGAGAACAATCTCTTTTCTTGTAATGATCTCTGTTCATCACTAGCGAGTTGGGGTTCAAGTACTTCTTCGTCACCTGAGCTTCTTGGAGAGAGTATCATAACTCGTTTCCTCGACTGGACTCCACATCAGGCACTCATGGAAAACCATCTGCTACTTGTTTCTTTCCCGAGTGAACCGGATGAACAAAACTGGATTTCGTTCACCTTTCCGGGACTTATTGGATGTCTCTCTGCAGTAAATGAAGGGAAAGTCGGCTCTTTTTATAATGTGGGGAATATTGATTCCTATGATCCGACCGATACGTTCAATCCGATCTTCCTTTCCATACGCAACGGTATCGAATCTGCAGATTATGACGGGAATGGCCAATGCAATCCAATGGATGTGGTCAAAGCTGTCAGCGATGATGTGCAGCGATCCGGTTCCATCATGAATGTGATCTCCCCAACCGAGAAGGACAGCTTTTCCCTTGTTATAGAATGCAACAATATGAATGGTGTGATGGTAAGGAATAAAGATGATAACACATTGATTGCTGGCGACAATCTTGCTGCGACCAATCACTTCAGGAAACTGTATGCTCCGGTCTATTGCTATCGTTATGATCATATTGCAGATTCGCTTGACATGACTACCGTGATTAATCCTACAAGAAGCTGGGATCTCCTTTCAGGTGCAGCAGGCACTTCTACAAATATACAAGCCATTCAATATATCCCGTCTACCGGTGCGATCTTATGGTCAACAAAAACCGGCTCCTATCCTGCATACAAAGAAGCTCCAACATCTTTTACAACTGATGAACTCTTTGATTATGTGGGTATCGACGACCCAAACACTCCTCATGCAGATTATCTGACAATACATGAGATTTCTCCTAATCCGGTTTTCGATAACGTAACCATAAGATTTTTCTGCCGTTATGATTCCAATATCGATTTATCGATCTATGATGTAAAAGGGAGATTAATGCAAAGGAATGCTCATCATGTTGTTCAGGGCGAGAATGAAATTTTACTCAACTTTGATAAACATGTTACATCTGGTTTTTATTTCGTAAAACTTGGTAGTAATGGTGATACAGAACTTCGAAAAATCCTCGTGGTGAGGTAAAAAAGATGAACTTGAGTTTAGATACTATTTTACTGACACTTTACTATATAGGCACGGCTATCGGCTATGTGATCAAAGAAATCCTGTGGCTGCGCGTCGTGATCATCTTTGCAGGATTGTGTATGCTTGCTCGCGGTATCATTATCCAGAATTATATCGTTGTGTTCTGGATGTCGGTTTTTGTAATAATCAATACCTTTCAGGTAATTCGAATTCTCATAGAAAAGAGACCTGTAAAGCTCAGTGATGATGTTCAGGATTTGTACGATGATATCTTCTCTGATATGACAACTAAGGAATTCGTGCTTTTTTGGAAAATGGGCTTACAGAAAGAACTGAAAGCCGGTGATTATTTATGTAGAGATAATATTGAATCTGATGAACTCATTCAAATCTTAGACGGGACGGCCGCAGTAAGAAAAAATGGTAAAGACGTTGCAAAATTATCCCGGGGATATTTCATTGCAGAAATGCAGTATCTCATGGAGGAGAACCCATCAGCCGATGTAGTGGCTGTAACAGATGTGCATATCACGGTTTGGAAACATGCAAAACTTATGCGATTGAAAGAAACATATCCTAATCTATACAACAAATTCCATCTTATCTTGAGCAAGGATCTTACCTATAAATTAAAAAGATATTTGTAAGAAGGTTACGATGAATCTAATCCTTTTTTTACTAGTAGTTATTATTGCTTTTGCAGTGGTTCGTATTGGCGCAGTTGCCTTTATGTTGACCGGTGTGGAATGGACTGTTGCGAAGTTCCAGGCGCTTTCCTGTTTTACAAGCACGGGATTCACCACAAAAGAATCCGAACTTATCGTGAAAAGCCAGCAACGGCGGAAGATCGCTACAACACTTATGATCTTTGGTCATGCAGGTCTCGTAACGCTTGTCGCTACATTTGTAAATTCACTTAGACCTTCTCACCTGGTTCATAAAGTATTCCAGCCTATTGTCCAGTTAGACAACCATCCCATCCTGTCAGTCCTCATCAACATTATCATCCTTACACTCTTTTGCTGGGTGATCGTTTCTCTTTTTTCCCACACAAAACTTTCCAGAAAACTAACAACAGTCATTCAGGATTTTTTTCTGAAAAAGAAATTCATCCATAAAACGTTTATACAGGATCTTGTGATCTCTGGTGAGGGCTTCGGTATCGTTAATATTGAAGTTACACAGCACAGTGATCTCTATCATGCGGTGATATCGGATCTCATGAAACAGGTTCCTGATATGAAAATCCTGGCGATCGAACGAGGTAGAAATATCATTACAAATCTGACAGATGATACACGGCTACTCCTCGGTGATAATGTCATATCCTATGGAAAAGTAGATAAGATAAAAGAACTCTTTCATCAAGGTTTAGTAAACCACTTAAAGGAAAAAATTACATCTCATAAAAAGAAAAATGAACGCTGAAATTTTCCAATTTTTTGGACATTAAACTTTATAAGTGATTTAAAACGTAAAATAAATATAAGACGAGAATATCTAATTTTTTTATTATATAAAATTTTAAGCAAAATTAAGATAAAATTAATTGCATTAAATCGGAGGTACGATGAAAAAAGTGTTACTGTGTTGTGTGTTAATGATCGCTGTTGTTGGATCGCTGAGTGCCGGTGTGAACTTCTATGGTTCAGCACGTCTCGGATTCTGGTATGAATATACCGATAAAACCTGGAACAACTATAACAATGGCTATGATGACACGAACCTTGAATTGAACTATTTCATGCATGGCAACAGCAGGTTCGGCGCGAATGTCGATCTGAACGGTGTTACAGGTAAGGTCGAACTGGGTATTTCTCCTTCAAGTGTGTGCTTAAGACACCTGTATGGTATGCTGACAAAAGAAAATTTCTCGATTCTTATCGGGCAGACTTTTACTGGTTTTACGGTGTATGGCGATCAGGTTTATAATGCCGATCAGATCTTTATCAACTACGGATTGTTCTATGATGGACGCCTGCCAATGGTCAAACTGGGACTTAACAACAAACTGTATGTGATGTTCATTACACCTAATGAAAACGATGTGACAGGTCTTGGCGGACTGCAGACACTCATCCCAAAGATCAACCTGAATTATGTGTACAATTGCGACAAGATCTACCTTGCAGCTTCTGCCGGTGTGAACATGAACAAGTACAACAAAAATGTAAACACAGACCAGCTCGATGATTCCATCCTTTCCTATGCATTCGCAGTGACCGGAAAATACAACCTCGGCATGATTACCCTGTTCGGGCAGTTCGGATACAGTCTCAACGCAGGAAACTACGGCATCAGCACGAGCACAGCTTCCTCGATCGTGTATGATACGGGTAAGAAGGAATTCGAAAACACCAAAACAGTCGGCGGATTCTTTATTATTGAAAGCGCATTAGCAAATGTAGGTGTCGGCTACCTGCAGACCTGCAATCCACTCTGGACTGATAATGACACGGCAATGAGTGCATTCCTGCAAAAAAAGATAAGTTTGTGTAAAAATGTCTTCTTCGTTCCTGAAGTCGGTTTAGTCGATAATATGAAAGACATGACCGGTGCACAGGAAGGCAAGAAATACTATGCTGGCACAAAGATCCAGGCTGATTTCTAAGATAGTAATCTAAGCTTACATATTTAAAGGACGATTCGGAAGAGTCGTCCTTTTTTAGTATTTACATAACGATTGAACTGTGCTGTGCGTTTTTATTGCGTCCGCACTAGTAATTGGTTGGAAGTTATACCCAAAATAACCTGTATTCGGATTCCTCAAGCCCATCGAACTGATGTGTAATTAGCCTGGTAAGAGGGATGAACATATCGAGGTATAGGAGGGTGAGGTGAAACATCTCTTGCTCTTCCTCTAATTTTACTACCTCCAACTTTATGCTATTAGCCCATTCCTCAGACGTTACTCCATCAGTGAAACAGCGCGATGCAATATCAATTCTTTCCCTTTGGAGATACCACCATTTTCCTGTTTTTTCACCTGTGAGGGCAAATCGCCGGGCTTCGTCAAACTTTGAAAAAAAAACATCCTGGTCATTGTCCCAAGCAACCACTTCAATACCCATTTTCAACAAAAAACGACAGATCATTTCAGGCTTAAGAGGATGTGCAAGAAGTCTAATCTGTGTTTTCTTCCCCTCTAAAGTTGCCTGTTCGAATATTGGAGTCGCATCGTAACCGACAGTTCCTGGCTGAAGCGATGCACGTATTATTCCTTCCAAACTTTTGAACCATGGGGCATTACCCTTCTTTGTTGGGATACCAAGAAACGTACGAAAGAAAGAAAACGGATAGTCAGCAAGAGCTTGCTGTTCTATTTCAGAACCAAATCTGTTCTGGCATGAATCACAGAAGAGTCCGTCGGGTAAGACTGCCCATTCACCACCACCGAGTGACTCAGGCAGAACATGCTCGTGTGTCGAAAACGGTCCTGTTTTGGTCATGCAGAAAATACATTGTGCCATTCACAGATGTCCTTTATTATGACGTCCAATATGAGATTAGGTGTACAAATAGAAAAGGAAAAGGTTGCTTTTCATAACAAAACAATTGAAGTATATAACTTTTAGAGCATTGTTTATTATTAAAGATGTCCATTATTATTTTTCCTTTATTTACATACTAAATCAAAATTAGAAATAAATACGATTGAATTTTGTAAACTGCTGTGAAATACATCTTCTCCTTCTTTGTAAAAACCACTCGAAATTCCGTTGAATCCTTCAAAAATAAATTCAACGCTTTTTGTCAAATTTAATTAAGTGTTGTGGTAATAATGAGAATTCTATTGTTTCATTGCACTCGATTCGAGGTGCTTCTAAAAACCTACAACAACTTGAATATAATATGATACTTCGTTTTACTCAATATTCCACGACTCATGAGAGTGGATGATCTTCCAGTCCTCGGCTTCTTTTTTCCAAATCATCGTGAAGACGTGTTTAGATCTCATATTCTCACCATTTTTCAACAGCATTTCTGTCTTTTCCTGGCTTGTCAATAGAGCCAATGTTGGTGTTAGAGCAGTAACTTCTACTTCGAGCGGTTCTACCTTTTGCTGTTCCCTCATGGTGAAATAAGATGTTATTGCATTGATGAATGCTTTTCGACTTGAATAAAAATCTGTACTAACGAATGCTGATATAAATTCATCCTTGCTATAGATTTCTGACCATTCATGAGAATCTAAATTATTCAATGCTGAGATGAGTTTTTCGAATTTGTTTTTAACTTCATTTTTAATCATTTCATTATCCCTTTCTGTGATGTTTTGTTGTTTTTGCTGGCAGCAAAAAATAAAAATAAGAACTATGAAGATAATAAGTGCATTTCTGGAGAGAATTTTCATCATTGCCTTCTTTCTTTTATTTCTAAAATTAATATTCAATAACGAAACTCGCCCTTTATAGTCAATATTTATGTAATAATTTTCATAGCATTCAAAATGTTTCCGATTTTTCTTGCACTCCTTTATTCAATAACACCCAAGTATATAGTAAATGTATATGATAATGTTGACAGTAAAAATGTCCAATGCGTCATTTAAAAAAAGAATATGGATGAGCTCGAATAGGGGGAGACATTAAAAGAATATTCATATTATTGGTCTTTATTGCGATCGTGAACGCTTTATTTTTTTGTGAAGCTGAAGCTGAGATAATACATATTCCAGCAGATTTCAGTTCAATACAAGTAGGAATTAACAATGCAAGTGCAGGAGATACAATTCTTGTAGATCCGGGAACATATGGAGAAAAAATAAATTTTAATGGGAGTAATATTACTATTGCTTCATTATATTTAACAACGCAGGATACCTCATATATTTCACAAACGATCATTGATGGTGACCACATTGGAAGCGTTGTAACTTTTGAAAATGGTGAAGATTCGACTGCGATTTTATATGGTTTTACGCTTACGAACGGTTCTACTAATTATGGTGGGGGAATATACTGCAACAATGCTTCCCCGCATTTGGAGAGTCTGATCATAACGGATAATGTTGCTTCTTATGTAGGTGGCGGAATTTATTGCGAGAATTCTTCACCGATTTTGAAAAATGTAACGATTTCTGATAATAATGGAACCAGCTATGGAGGTGGATTGTTCTGTAGATACAATTCATCTCCGAGTTTAGAAAATCTAATTATTTCATGCAATACATCAAATCACGGCGGCGGGATCTGTTGTTTGTTTGATTCAAGCCCGAGTTTGAAAAATGTCGTCATTTCGAACAATAGTGCAACATGGTATGGAGGTGGAATCGGCTGTTTCTATGACTCAGATATTTATGTGGAGAATGTGACGATAGTCGGTAATAGTGCTTCTGATAGAGGGGCAGGGATATACTGTTATGCATCGTGTCCGAGTTTGGTTAATACTATTGTAGCATGTAATGTTAACAATTATGGACTCTATGCTTATTCATGTGAACCGTCTGTTAGTTATTCCAATTTCTATAATAATGAATTCGGGAATTTCTGTGGCTGTGGAGACACCATCGGAATGAATGTGATAACGAATATCAATGGAGATAGCTGCGATGCTTATTATAATATTCAAGAAGATCCATTATTCGTTGATTCTGCAAATGGAGATTATCATCTCAGCTGG
The DNA here is from genome assembly GCA_016932035.1 of Candidatus Cloacimonadota bacterium. Lineage (NCBI taxonomy): Bacteria > Pseudomonadati > Candidatus Cloacimonadota > Candidatus Cloacimonadota bacterium. The sequence goes on along the minus strand of JAFGDR010000036.1, from coordinate 70,993 downwards.
TTAGATTATCCAGTTCAGAATCATACAATGTCACCCTGCATCGATGCAGGATATCCGAAGTTTCCGCCTGATCCTGATGGAACGCTTGCAGATATTGGGGCTTTTTATTTCAACCAAGATGTTACTATTGATGAACAAGTACAATCGTCAGAATTAAATTTTACGCTTTATCCTAATCCAGTACATTCACGCATGAATAATCTGAAAATGAGCTTTTTTATGAAGGATAGAGGACATATCTCGCTTCAGTTGTTCAATATAAAAGGGCAATTGATTTTAACGCTTCTTGGTGAAGAAATGGATGGTGGAGAACATTCGATAATGTGCCCAATGAATGGATTATCATCAGGAATATATTTCATGAAGCTGGGTGTTTATGGGATTGGAAAAGAGATTAAAAAAATTGTTTTGATCAAATAGGTAGTGAATAATGAATTGAGAATAATGTTTGAGGATTTAAGAAGTATACTTTATTCGTGATTTCGCAGTAATGACAGGCAATCATACTGAAAATATTTCTTCTCTGCCAACTACGGCGGATTACAATGAAGCCGAGTGTTCTGTAATTGCAACGGCGATATGTAATGGAGACGATTGATGAATTTTTTTTGTACTTTTTCGTGTGTTTCGTGGTTAAGTCTTTCTACAATTCTGGACATAAAAAACTCGATTTCCACAGTTATGAAAAATTATTTTAGGGGCTGTATGAAAAAAGTATTTGTCGTCACTATGATACTTCTCCTCGCACTGAACATCCTTCATGCAAAGGACATGTTTTCTTATTCATCAAAAGGAAATAGTATTGAAATCCAATTTGAAAATACCATCGATATGACCGCTGCAGAAGACAACGTATTCACAACCATTGCTGTACCTTCGGATGACATTGAGATAGTCATTCATACGTGTGTATTATCAGAATATGATGACGCAGGTAATCTTCTAAAAACGGTTGATCAGATAGATGAAAAAAGAATCCTAAAAACAAACTCATTTACTATGAGAGATCTTTCTGCGCATACATTGCAGATCAAAACGAACGTGTATAATGAGAAACACAATACGTACTCAAAAATCGAAAAAATGGAATTCGAGATCGTTCCGACGAATGACAGGCAGGTTCCGAAATCTTTATCCAAAGCATTCTATAAGGTATATCCATCTGTAGTAGATAACTTTGACGAATCGTATCTTGAAGGTCTTCAACTACAGCCATCGAACATGCTCATTATCTGCCACCAGCTTCTTGAGAATTATATACAGAATTTTATCGATTGGAAAGAAGCAAAGGGTATCGAATGCTCGGTTGCAACGCTTACGGAAACCGGCACAACCGCCAACGAAATCAAAGCATATATCCAGCAGGTGTATGACACCTCAGATGTACCGCCAGATTATGTTCTTCTGATAGGGGATGTGGACGATTATTTTGCAGTACCATCCTTCTATTTCAGCGCAGAAAACGATGTATCAGACCATCCCTACACGCTTCTTGATGGAACGGATTATTTTCCTGATGTGATCATCGGGCGTATGTCCATTGATGAGATAAACCAGCTCTGGACAGTCATTAACAAAGTTATTTCATATGAAAAAACTCCATACCTTGAAAATCCTGAATGGCTGAAAAAAGCGCTTGTTGTTGCAGGAAATTACAGCACGACTCCTCCCACACCGAGTACGCCGGTCAAAGTTTCCCGATGGCTCAGGGATAAGATGTTACATTATGGATTTACCCAGGTCGATACGGTTTTTTATCCACCGACATATCCCGGCACCTCCGAGATCGTGAGTAAGATCAATGCCGGTATCAGTTTTCTTAACTACCGTGGCTGGGGAGATGCGAACGGATGGCATTACCCGGAATTCCATGTTGACAATATGGGAAGTTTGAGTAATGGAGTGAAAACACCGGTTGTTACTTCATTTGTGTGTAATACTGGTGACTTTGCGAATACTTCTGCAGATCCCTGCTTTGGCGAAGCGATCCTTCAGCTTGGAACGCCCACTGCTCCTCAGGGTGGTGTTGTTTTTGTGGGACCTTCAGATCTGCATACCAGCACAAAGTTGAATAACTCTCTTTTCTCAGGATTTTATTACGGATTGCTGGATGAAGGAATCTACGATTTTGGTTTGTCAGTTTTACGAGGGAAGATAGAACTGTATCATAATTTTCCTTTGCAGCAGGGTCTTGGCGACCAGGTAGAATTTTATTTTTATGTGTACAACATCCTCGGTGATCCGACACTCACCATGTGGACGACCATACCTGAAGAAATCCAATGCACGATACCGGAGACGGTTACAGTTGGTACTAATTATTTGGATGTCACATGTACAAATCTCGAAGAGGGAACGGTCACAGCAAAAAAAGCCGATGAATTTTATGAAGTCGCATTTCTTGAAAACGGGCATGCGACCATTCCATTTACATCGGAAAGCACTGGTGAGATCATACTTGTTATAACAGCTCCGAATTTCATTGCAAAAATCGATACAATAGATGTTCTCGAACAAACAAATGATGTGGGTTTATTCGAATATGAAACGAGTGCTGCTGTTCAAGCAGGTTCGACACTGAGTTTCGATCTTACATTGAAAAATTTTGGAACATCAACAGCTTCAGGTGTGAGTGCAACACTCAGTTCAAGCAGTTCATTCATTACGATACCTGTTTCAACAAAAACATTCGGTGATATCACATCAGGTGGAACGAGCGTGCAAAGTTATGAAATTGAGATACATGCTGACTGTCCGGATATAGAGGTGCTTGAGTTCGTGCTTGATATTTCAACCGGATCAACATCGAAATTTTCTCTGATTGCATCATCTCTTCTGTTTGAAGTTGTCGATGTGAACGTCAATTCCACAAGCGGATGGCTTGAGCCAGGACAGATTAATCAAATACAGGTTACCATTCAAAATATCGCTTCTTTTAATGCGGTTGGCATTGATGGAGAATTAGCAGTTTATAGCGATGCAGCTGAACTGACCTCTACGGATTACGCTTTTGGATCAGTAAATATGAATGCTACTTCATCCGGTACATTCAATGTGAAAATAGAAAGCAACTGCTTTATCGGAAGGAATATTCCCTTCGAACTTACACTTACAGATGCTGAGAATAGAATAACACAGACCTATTTCTCTCTTGAAACCGGTCCAATCGAAACGAACGCTCCAACGGGACCAGATGCTTTTGGCTACTATGCATACGACAGTTATGATGTAGATTATTCTGAAGTACCGATCTATTTCTGGGAAGAGATCGATCCTCAAGAGGGTGGTTTCGGTGATGTTATCTTCATGGCTGATGATGAGTCCAGGACGATCCCATTACCTTTTTCATTCACCTATTATGGAGAAATATTCGATGAGATCACCATATGTTCGAACGGTTGGATTTCATTCATTACGAATGATTGGACGAATTTCCGTAACTGGGATATACCTTCAGCGCTTGGTCCATACGGGCAGGTATGTGCATATTGGGATGACTTGATCGGCGAACCCTATACTGTTTCAGACACCACATATCATCATGATATGCGTATTTGCCATTATAATGATCTGACGAACAACCGTTTTATCATCGAGTGGAATGAGTGCTGTAACAGGTTTGATGATACATCAGTCGAGAAGTTCCAGCTTGTTCTGTATGATCCGGTTCATTATCCCACAGCAAGCGGAAATGGTGAGTTGCAGTGTAATTATCACACAATAAGCAATCCTGATGCAACAAGTAACTACTCAACTTTGGGAATTGAGAATCTCACTCAATCTGATGGCGTGCTCTATACATATGCTGATATCTATCCTGCAAGTGCAACTCCTCTTGAAAACGAGCTAGCAATAAAATATACAACCGACCCTCCTGATCCATACTATGCAATCGATGATGAACCAGTAATGATGAATGGCGACCTTGGTATATATCCTCAGCCGTCCTCCGGTTCTACAATGATTTCATATTATACGACAGATAAGCAACTCCATGAGGTCACAGCTGGAATTTTTAATATTAAGGGACAGCTTGTAAGATCATTAGAATTAGGGAGTACTGATTTTGGATTTCAGACAGTTTGGAATGGTCTGGATGATCAAAACAGAAAAACTCCAAATGGCATATATTTCGTTAAAATTGATAACGCCAAATATACTGATATCGGAAAGATACTTTTATTACGATAAGAAGAGAAAGGAATGACCATGAAAGATCTTTGTCAATTAGCACTGGATGCAGCAATTTTGCACGGCGCATCCTATGCGGATATACGAATAATTATTTCAAAGAACCAGAAAATCTTCATGAAAAATGGAGAGGTTGAAACACTCAATAATACCGAAAGCTTCGGTTTTGGTATCCGTGTAATAGCAAATGGTTCATGGGGTTTTGCATCGAGTTCCATTGTGACGAAGCAAGAGATCAAGATAGTTGCAAAACGAGCAGTAGATATTGCAAAAGCATCTGCTACGCTTAGAAAAGACAGCATCCGGCTTGCACCAGAACCGATTCATGAGGACATATGGACATCTCCATATATCATTGATCCATTTACGGTTTCGCTTGAGGATAAACTTTCTCTCCTTAACAAAATCGATACGATTCTCAGGAAAAATGATAAGATAAAAGTTGCAGAATCGGAAATGAGCTTCTGGAGAGAACATCAATGGCTTGCTACAACAGAAGGTTCATTCATCGAGCAGATATTGCTTCGTAGCGGTGGAGGATATTCTGTGACAGCTGTTGATGGTCCAAATGTGCAGGTACGATCCTATCCTGCTTCTTTTGGAGGACAATACAAGCAGATGGGCTATGAATATATTCTTGCAACTCCATTTGTTGAAAATGCAGAACGTGTTCGAGATGAAGCAGTTGCACTTCTTGATGCGCCGGATTGCCCGGTTAGGGATATGGACATTATTATTGAAGGAAGTCAGCTCGGATTGCAAATCCATGAATCAATTGGACATCCCTCAGAATTGGATAGAGTTCTTGGTATGGAAGCGAACTATGCAGGACGCAGTTTCCTCACAACTGATCTGTATAAGGACTTCAATTATGGCTCTCCCATCGTTAATGTGGTCGCAGACTCAACTGTACCAACCGGACTTGCAACCTTTGGCTATGATGATGACGGCGTTCGAGCACAGCGATATCATATGATACAGAATGGTTTGTATAAGATGTATCTTACGAACCGTGAGCTGGCACATGTCATTGGCGATTCACACAGCAGGGGATGTAACAGGGCAGACGGTTACAGTAATATCCCTATGATCAGGATGGTCAATATATCTCTTATGCCCGGTCAAGGTTCCTTGGATGATCTAATCGCAGACACAAAGAACGGTCTTCTTGTTGAAACGAATAAAACATGGAGTATCGATCAGCGTCGCCTGAATTTCCAGTTCACTACAGAGATCGGATGGGAGATTAAAAATGGAAAAAAAGTCCGCATCGTAAAAAATCCAACCTATCAAGGCATTACTCCTCAATTTTGGCAGAGCTGTGATGCTATATGCGGTGAAGAAGAATGGGAGCTGTGGGGTGTTCCAAACTGCGGTAAAGGGCAGCCGGGACAGAGAGCTGAAATGTCACACGGGGCAGCACCAGCACGATTCATAAAAGTTGCCGTTGGTGTTCGCAAATAAGGAGCTTAAATAATGAAGAAGTATCTGATATTCGTCATTATCGTGAGTGTAATTAGCATGACTGCATGTTCCGTTTTTCAGCCTTACTCTATGAAAAAGATAACACCTATGATTTCGGATGAATATCGTGAGAAGGTGATAGAAAGTCTTGATAAAGCAGGCAGTAATAAAAAAGAGCTGCTCAAAGTACTTTATCACTATAAAGATGATCCTCAAAAGTTTGAAGCTGCATCCTTTCTGATCGCGTACATGCCAGATCATTCATTCGTGGATGTTCAACTGGTTGATTCACTCGGCACCATCGCACCTCTGGATGTGATGGAATTTGATAATGCGAACGAAATTCAGACATATTTAGACTCTCTTGAACAGGAGCTTGGAGAGCTTCATTACAAGCTGATCGAAAGGCAGGAAGACGTCCAAACGATGACAGCCGAACTCCTTATTACCCATATCGATCTTGCTTTTCTGGCATATGAAACGTATCCATGGACAATCGGATATTCATGGGAGGATTTCCGGGAATATATCCTTCCGTACAGGGGTTCCTCCGAACCATTATCAAATTGGCGGTTGTATTTCTGGCATCGTCTTGAACCGCTGAGACTCGGGGCTTCAGATCCACTCCACCTTGCCTTTGCTACTAATGATTCCGTTCGTAAAATATTCACCTTCAAAGATGTATTTTATTACCACCCAACAGATCAGGGACTTGAAGAGATGCTCAAGAACGGATATGGCCGCTGTGAGGATATGACGAATTTCACGATCTATGCGATGCGTGCTAACGGGCTTGCGGTAACCAGTGATTTTACACCGTATTGGCCTGATCGTTCCAATAATCATGCCTGGAATGCGATCGTGCTTCCCGGTGATGAAGTGATCCCGTTTATGGGTGCAGAAGCAAATCCAGGACAGTATAACCTTCAGGAAAAAATTGCAAAAGTCTATCGAAAGGTCTTTTCTCAAGAAAAAAATACTTTAGCAGATGTGTTGCCTGATTCGATGAAAGCTCCTCCATGGCTTGGTTATAAAAATTTTAAAGATGTGACTGATAAATATGTGCCTGTTTCTGATGTATCCGTTCAGGTAGATGATGACATTCCATTTGCATATATTGCGGTGTACAATGATAATGATTGGCAACCCATACATTGGGGAAGTGTTGATAGTTCGAGAAACGTTACCTTCACCGATATGGGGAGAAGGATTGCATATTTACCGGTATTTTATGAGATTGTCGATTCCGTATTGGTCGAAAATGAGATGAAGCCGGATTATGAACCGGTTCCTGCTGGTGCTCCCTTCATTCTCAATGAGGATGGTCAGATTTTCAGTTTTGATAATATCATAGTAGATGATAGATGTCCAACTGACAGTATATTTATATTAAAGAAGATAGGGCATGGTGGAGAGAATAAGATCAAAATCGACAGCACATATACTTGGTATGTATGGGCAGAAGATGATTGGAATGAACTGGTAGAAACTATTGCAACAACAGATTCACTGATTTTTGAGTATTACTATCCCGCATCACTGTATAAAGTAGAAGAAGATTGCCTGCATCCTGACCCGAGAATTTTTACTATTGAAAAAGGGGAAGTCATTTTCTGGTAAAATTTACGAAACAAATATTGAAGAAAGCGAGGATGTCCATCCTCGCTTTCTTTAATTGATTTCTCAAGTATCAGATCACAAGCAATTTTAACTCGGTCATTTCTTCGATTGAATAACGGACTCCTTCTCGACCGAAGCCGGAATTCTTTACACCACCGTAAGGCATCTGGTCAACTCGGAATGTTGGTGTGTTATTGATGATGACTCCTCCAACTTCCAAAATTTTGAAAGCATATTTGATATGTTTAAGATTATTTGAGAAAACACCTGCCTGCAGTCCGTAAACTGAATTATTAATCATCCCGACTGCTTTTTTAAAATCATCAAAAGGAGTAAGAGTTACCACTGGAGCAAATACTTCATTTTTTTCTACTTTCATGTCCTGCTTTGTTTTGGTAAGGATGGTTGCTTCGAGCTTTGTACCGTCTCGTTTACCTCCACAAAGAATTTCAGCCCCCTGTTGAACAGCTTCCTGTATCCAACTTTCAGCCCTGATCGCTTCCTGTTCGGATATCATACAATTTAGAAATGCTTCTTCATCGAGTGGATGACCAAGTTTGATCTCTTTTGTTTTGACCAAAAACAAGTTGAGAAATTCTTTGAATATTGAGTTATGAACATAGAATCTTTGTGTGTGAATACAAACCTGTCCAGCATATCCAAAACCACCAATGATCGATTTATTGACGGCATCTTCAATATCCGCATCTTCATCGATAATAAGACCGGCGTTGCCTCCTAATTCAAGACAAATTCTCTTTTTACTGTACTGATCTTTCAGTTTCCAGCCAACTGCCGGACTGCCCGTAAAGCTGATCATTTTGATGTCTTCATTTTTTACAGCGCTCATTATGGAAGGTCCGGAGCAGGGAAGCACAGAAAGCATACCGTCAGGAACATACTTTATGATAATTTCCGCGAGATTCAGTGCAGAGATAGGGGCAAGTGAAGAAGGTTTCATAATAATAGGATTTCCAACAGCAATTGCTGGTGCAACCTTATGTGCTACAAGGTTAATTGGAAAATTGAAAGGGGCGATCCCAAGTACAGGTCCGATTGGGAATAGTTTCACAAGTGCATGAGTATGAGCACCTTTAGGAACGCTATCCAGTCCGAAGAAATCTCCATTAATTCTTTTTGCTTCTTCCGCAGCAAGAGTAAAGGTTTGGATTGCTCTTTTTACCTCACCTCGGGCAAAAGTGATGTTTTTTGCGCATTCCAAAGCGAGAGTTTCTGCTAAAACATCTTTTGTATTCTCAATATCTTTTGCAATCGAAAAGAGTATGTCAGAACGCTCATATGCTGGCATGTCTTTGCTTGTTTCAAAACATTTTACTGCTTTCTTTATTGCTTGATCGATATGGGTATCATTTGCAATATATACTATCCCAACAGGTATTTTGTCATGAGGACATGAAATTGTTCGTTTCTCTTTAGTCTTTACTTTTGTATTACCGATAAAAAGGGGATATTGTTTTTGCATAGCACCTTCTTTTTGATTTGAATCGAGCAGAAACTATAACATAGTGATGTCAATTTATTTGCCATCGATCTTCATTTTATTACGATGTGGCAGTTGAAAAAGCATGAAAAGAGTATTTAATGGAAAACAAGATTCATATCATGTTTACGTATATGAAATTTCTTTTACCTCAAACAATCCTGGCACTTCATCAAAAAGGACATTTCTCACCATTTTTATCATTGCAGTTCTATAAATAATCTTGTCCTTTTTGGATACCGATTCCGGCTTTTTATCAAGGGCTTTCTCGATCTCCCATAATTCATCCATATATTCATTCCCAACGAGAAGATGCTTTCTGTATAATATCTGCACAGCTTTCTTCAATGGATGATACTCAATTCTATAGATATATTCCCGTCGTTTCGTTTCTATAGTTTCATCGATAAAATATTGATTTTTTTGAGAGTCATTCCTCCTTGGACAACCGAGTATAAAAGCTATAACATCACTAATTGTATTATCCTTACTGCTGATGAGTGTGAACCTGTCTTTTTCAAGAGGAGTATGATCTGTATTAATATATTCTAATGCGAGTTGTGTGATTCGATATCCTCCAGCACCACACAGGCATATATGTCCAAGAAAAGAGGATACATTTCTGAAACTTAAAGAATAAGATGAAATTCCTTGCTTAAATGAACCAGTAAAAACTGCATGAGGGTAGCTTAATTTGATTGGTTCAACCTCATCAACAAAATCGTAGTCCGGATGCCAGGGATCACAAATATTTTTCATGGGACGAAGGTTTTAAAGCGAATAAAAATTGGGCAAGAAAAACAAAAACTAACAGTGATAAGATTTACATTGATGATAATGAATTCGGTATGAAACTTGACAGCATACTCATAAGAAACATTATCACCAGAAATTGAATTGATCATTAATTTCTCATATTATTTGTAAGAAATTTAGGAGATAGAATGAAAGCAACAATACCTAAGTTCGAAGATATCAATTTTCGGCAGTTTAAGATGTCTCGGCGTACTGTCTGGATAATTGTGATAGTGATCGCTGCGATCATCTTACTTGCAACGGGGCTATATACAGTTAATCCTGAAGAGGTTGGTGTTATCCAGAGGTTCGGAAAATATCACTCAACAACCCAGCCGGGATTACATTTCAAATTTCCTTTTGGGATTGATAAACTAACCAAAGTAAAAACTAAACATGTTTACAAAGAAGAATTCGGTTTTCGTACTCTCCAGGCTGGAGTTCGTACCCAATATTCCTCAAAAAGTTATGATAATGAAGCGATCATGCTGACAGGTGATCTGAATATAGCTGACGTTGAATGGATCGTACAGTATAGGATTCAGGATCCTGTGAAATACCTCTTTAAAGTAAGAAATGTCGAAGAGACGTTGCGAGATGTATCCGAATCTGTAATACGTGAAGTCGTGGGTGACCGCAGTGTGGATGAGGTCATTGTGCTGAACAGAAAAGAGATTGCTGATCAGTCACAACTCATGCTCCAGGAACAACTCGATATTTACAATACAGGGCTTGAAATCGTCACAATTAATCTACAAAATGTGAATCCTCCAAAGCCAGTACAGCCGGCCTTTAATAATGTGAACTCAGCAAAGCAGGAAAAAGAGCGGATCATCAATGAAGCATGGGAGAAGTATAACCAGGTCATCCCAGAAGCAGAGGGAAAATCGAAACGAACGATCGAAGAAGCAGAAGGATATGCCATCGATAGGGTTAATCGTGCAAATGGTGATGCGAATCGTTTTATTCAAATGTTCAATGAATATCGAAATGCTAAAGATGTCACAAAAAAGAGACTATACCTCGAAATGATGGAAAAAGTGCTTCCCAATGTTCCCAAGAAATATATCGTTGATGATGCTCAGGAGGGAATCTTACCGCTTCTCAATCTCGATAGAGGAGGTAACTAAAATGAAAAAGTCATATATCTTCATTATAATAATTGTCATTTTAGCACTAATAGCACTCTTCAATTCCTTTTATGTTGTCGATGAGCGTGAGCAAGTTATCATCACACAATTCGGAAAACCGGTCGGAGGAGCAATTAAAGAAGCTGGGCTCCATATAAAGGTTCCCTTCCTGCAAAAAGTACATTATTTTGATAAACGCATTCTGGAATGGGACGGTGATGCAAAGCAGATACCAACCTCGGATAAACGCTATATCTGGCTCGACACCTTCTCAAGATGGCAGATCGTCGATCCTCTAAAATTCTACGAAACCACAAGATATGAAAGCAATGCTCACAGCAGATTGGATGACATCATTAGTGGTATAACACGGGATGTGATAAGTTCGAATAAATTATTGGAGATCGTTCGAAGTTCGAACAGAGAAATGATCTTTACAGCAGAGTATTCGGACAGCCAGTTAGATGATGTGCTGGATGAGAATATCATCAACGGACGAAGAACCATTGCTGATTCAATCTTTGCTCTTTCAAAAGAAAAGGTGGCTGAATACGGTATCAACCTTATCGATGTACGGGTAAAGCGATTGAATTACAATGACGAAGTTCAGTCAAAAGTATTCGAACGCATGATCTCCGAACGCAATAAGATCGCTGCCAAGTATTTGTCGGAAGGTAGTGGAAATTCCTCTGAAATTTTGGGTAAAATGCAGCGGGAACTCGACTTGATCCAATCAACAGCATATCAGAAAGCCCAGGAGATCAAAGGTAAGGCAGATGCTTCTGCGATAAAGATCTATGCAAATGCTTACAACAAAGATCCAGAGTTCTATGAGTTCCTGAAAACGCTTGAAACATATGAAAGAACCATTGATAGCACGAACACGATCATCATGACAACCGATGGTGATTACTATAAATTTCTGAAGAAGATGGAGTAATATTCAAAAAGATTTTGATAGATTTCTCTGAATAATCGAGTAAATATTTCTTCCATAAAAATATAGTTGCGAATAAAGCAAATAGTCTTATCTTATGGGACTTAAACAAGCATTGTGTCCGTACTATTGTTAAACTTGACAAGGGTTTCAGGGCACAAACTTTATGGCACTACTTATTGAAAATGTCATAAATATCGTTGTATAAGCGAAGTGAGAATTTTTAGGAGACATAATGAAAACGACGTTGCCAAAAGTCGATAATATTGAGCATCGCTGGTTTGTGATCGATGCTGAAGAAGTTGTTCTTGGTAGATTATCCACCAAGGTTGCAGAGCTTCTCAGCGGTAAACATAAACCAACCTATACTCCCTTCTTTGATATGGGAGATTTCGTGATCATCCTGAATGCGGATAAGGTAAAAGTTACAGGACAAAAGGAATTTGTTAAGGAATACAAACGATATTCTGGATATCCAAGTGGTCAAAAGACTATTTCCTATCATCGAATGAAAGAAAACAAACCTGATCAGATTATTATTCATTCAGTAAAGGGAATGCTTCCCAAAAATAAGCTTCGCGACAGAATGCTCAAGCGATTGAAAATTTATACTGGCAAAGAGCACAATCATCAGGCACAAAAACCTGAAGAGATAAAGATTTCTTAATTGTAGGAGAAACATATATGCAATATTTTGATGCAGTTGGCAGGCGCAAAAATGCCGTTGCCCGTGTTCGTCTTTCCAAAGGAACCGGAAAAAGGATCATCAATAATAAAACTATGAAAGATTATCTCAGTAGAGAAACCCTCGAGATGATCGTTGAAGAACCATTCAAGCTCATTGAACAATCAGAGAGATTTGACATGAAGGTCAATGTTCGTGGTGGGGGACTTTCCGGTCAAGCCGGAGCTATCCGTCTTGGAATCAGCAGAGCCCTTTTAGAATATGATCCTGAATTACGTGCTATACTGAAAAAAGAAGGACTTCTAACCCGAGATGCACGTGAAAAGGAACGCAGGAAATACGGACTTGCAAAAGCACGTAAAGCATATCAGTATTCAAAGAGATAAAATATATTCAATCAATTAACTTCTGAGCTGCAAACGGTGTTCGGCTGGTTCGAATATATGCAGTGCTGATGAAGTTAAAATAATAACCGTTGGAGGACACACATGAGTGTCGTTGAAATGAAAAGTCTTCTCGAGGCTGGTGTTCATTTTGGTCATCAAACTCGACGCTGGAATCCTAAAATGAAGCGCTACATCTTCATTAAAAGGAATGGGATTCACATCATTGATCTAAAACAAACCCTCGAAGCCATCAATCAAGCGTACTACTTTATCAGAGAACTCGCAGCAAAAGGTAAAAGAATTCTGTTTGTCGGAACAAAAAAGCAGGTATCCGAAGGTATTCAGAATGCTGCTGAGAAATGCGACGAGTTCTTTATCAGTAACAGATGGTATGGTGGAACACTTACTAATCTTAAAACCATCCGTCAGAGTATTTCCAAACTCGATGAATTTGAGAATCTTCAGGAAACCGGTGAGATCAATAAATTCACCAAACTCGAGATACTCAAAATGCAAAGGAAGTATGATAAAATACTGAGTGCTCTTGGTGGAATCAGGGATATGGAACAGGTGCCTTCTGCTTTGTTCATCGCTGATATTGTATATGAAAAAAATGCAGTAAACGAAGCAAAGAATCTCGATATTCCTATCGTTGCAATTGTTGATACAAACGGCGATCCTGATGGCATCGATTATGTCATACCAGGAAATGATGATGCAATGAAATCAGTAAATCTCATTTGCGATATTATGGCTGAAGCAGTAATCGAAGGAAAAAGAATTGCAGCCGAAGGTGGCGATATTTCAGAATTTGAAGCAAAACAAGAAGTACAAGAGATAGTTGAAACTGAAGAGGTTGCAAAAGAACCTGAAGAAGATGTGGAAGATGTAGAGGATGTTGTTGAAGAAGAGATTGAAGAACCTCAACCTAAAGAAGAGAAAAAAGCGAAAAAATCAAAAGCTAAAGATACAGAAAAAGTAGAAGAACCGAAAGAAGAACCTGAAGAAAAGAAAGAGAAACGTTTCGAATGCCCCGACTGTGGTAAAACATTCTCCTCCAAGCGTGGTTTGAAGATCCATCTTGGATTGGTTCATCAAAAATAATATACGGAGCTATTATGGAAATTACAGCAAAATTAGTAAAAGAATTAAGAGATAAAACTGGTGTTGGATTAATGGAGTGCAAAAAGGCACTCAAGGATGCAGATGGCAACCTTGAAGAAGCCGTTAAAATTCTGAGAACCAGTGGATTAGCAAAAGCAGAGAAAAAATCAGAGCGTGAGTCCAACGAAGGTATCATTCATGCATATATTCATCCTGGAGCAAAACTTGGTGTGTTGGTTAAGATTGCCTGTGAGTCAGACTTTGTTGCAAAAACAGACGACTTTACCGAGCTTGCAAATAAAATTGCAATGCACATCGCAGCCACTGATCCACTTGCAATTGCTGAGGAAGATCTCGATCCCAAACTTGTTGAAGCTGAAAAAGAGATTTATCGAGAAAGAGCACTTAAAGCAGGAAAACCTGAGAATATCGTCGATAAGATCGTTGAAGGTCAGATAAAAAAATATTATACAGAAAACTGCCTTTTGAGTCAGCCCTTTATTATGAACGAAGATATCACAGTCAAAGAACTTATCTCCGATGCAGTACTCAAGCTTGGTGAAAATATAAATATAAAGAAGTATGCTCGTTATCATATAGGTTAAATCTGTGAAATATAAAAGAATACTCTTGAAGATCAGCGGTGAAATTCTGCAGGGGAATAATTCCTTTGGAATTGAAAATGATGCTGTTACCAGAGTTGTAAAAGAGATCGTTGACCTGCACACAAAAGGACTGGAGATAGGTATCGTTGCTGGCGGTGGGAACTTTTTTAGAGGAGCTACCTCTGCCATTGAAGGAATGAGACGTCCAGAAGCCGATGCTATCGGTATGCTTGCAACTGTACAGAATGCAATTGTGCTTCATGAGAAGCTTCGTGAGTATCACGTGCTCTCAGAAGTGTTTACTGCAAAATCAGTTGCATCGATCGGCACATGTTTCTCTTCTGAGGTGGCACAGTCAGCACTCCGTGCAGGCAAAGTAGGGCTTTTTGCAGGAGGAACAGGAAATCCTTATTTCACTACTGATACTGCTGCAGTTCTCCGTGCACTTGAGATCGAAGCTGACATCCTCTTCAAAGGTACAAAAGTTGATGGTGTGTATGACAGAGATCCCGTAAAATATCCCGATGCAACGATCTTCGACACGATTTCCTATAATGATTATATAGAATTGAACCTCAAAGTAATGGATCTTACTGCAATTTCACTGGCAAAAAATAATCATCTTAAAATTAAGGTTTTCAATATCAAAGATCTTGGCAATATTTCCAAAGCTGTATTTGAAGATAATTTTGGAAGTATCATAGAATAGCACATTGAACAGCTGGTGGTTTTTACAACTCGATTTACTTTGCGATGCAGCTCTGGAAGATCGCACGAGGAGTGAACAATGCAAGAATTAGAATCGATCTACAAAGATACGCGCAATAAGATGGAAAAAGCCATCGATGCGCTTCATAAGGAGCTTTTGAAGATCAGAACCGGAAAAGCGAATATCTCTCTCCTTGAGGACATCACTGTTGATTACTATGGACAATCCTCTCCTCTCAATCATGTAGGCACAATATCAATACCCGAAGCCCGTTTGATCATGATCAATCCCTGGGAAAAAAATATGTTGTCAGTTATCGAAAAAGCAATACTTGCTTCTGATTTGGGTATCACACCGCAAAATGACGGGAATGTAATACGCCTGAGTTTCCCTCCGCTAACTGAGGACAGAAGAAAAGATCTTGTTAAATTGGTTAAAAAGCACGGAGAAGAAGCGAAAATTTCAGTTCGCAACATTCGAAGAAATGCTAATGACGAAATAAAGAAATTCGAAAAAGACAGTGTCATTTCTGAGGATAATTCTAAAGACGGTCTTGATGAAGTTCAGGAAATTACCGATGAATTCATCAAGAAGATTGATGAAACTGTCGAACATAAAGAAAAAGAAATCATGGAGATTTAATCAATTATGAGTTACATCATCACTTCAGATTGTATTAAATGTGGATCCTGCGTAGAAGTATGTCCGGAAGGCGCAATCGTCGAAGACGATACTCAGTACATAATTACCGATGATTGTATCGAGTGCGGACTCTGTGTTGCAGAATGTCCTCTCGAAGCAATCAAAGCAAACAACAATCACAAAAAGTAAAACTATGGACTTTGAAAATAAGTGCACTATCGACAGGAGAACGAATGCCATCATCGGTTTGATAGTTTTCCTGTCTGTTTTTATTATCTATTATATAACGAAACCTATATCACTCTCCTTCTGGGATTGTGGTGAGTATATTGCATGTAGTTCGATACTTGGGGTTCCACACCCTCCGGGAAATCCCTTCTATCTGGTTCTCGGGAAATTCTTTACTCTTCTTCCGATCGGACTATCACATGCACAGCTTGTCAGCCTGCTTTCGATTTTCTTCAGCAGTTTTGCAGTCCTATTTGTGTATCTCTCAATTGTTAAACTTGTTGCGATATGGGAGACAAAACAGATCTATGCATTTCTTGCTGGAATCTTTGGAGCACTTTTTATTGCTTTTTCGCAGGAATTCTGGATCAATGCAATCGAAGCAGAGGTCTATGGAGGACTGTCGTTCTTCATTGCTTTGATCATCTGGCTGACGCTGATATGGACTGAAAAGCAAAGGAATTTTGATCATCAAAATATTCTGCTTCTTATCATATACATTTTCTTCCTCGGATTTGGCGTTCACCAAACAACATTGCAAATTGCTCCGGCAGTACTTCTGATCGTTGTTCTACCACTTGTGAAATTTGATAAAGCTTTTTATAAAAAACTCCTCATTTTTATACTTGTAGGACTTGCACTCTACTATATTTTCTATCTGATCGGAACAGGCTTTGGACATGGAAGTCTTGGGAAATACATCTTTGCAGTGTTTGTTATTGGTGTTCTGATGTACTATCTCAGGGATTATGTACAACCAAAGGTTTGGATCTTTGCTTTCATCATGATGATCATCGGCATGAGCACACACCTGATTCTACCCATACGAGCTGCTGCTGATCCTTTTATAAATGAAGGTGATCCATCAACCCTTCAACGCTTTATGGATTACGTGTTCAGAAAACAGTATGGACCGACCAGTTTTACAATTCGTCGAGCACCGATCTTGATGCAGCTTGATTACCATTTTCTCAGGTATTTCAGCTGGCAGTTCTTCGATGCCGGTGTGATCAGCAATTTCCTGCATGTTTCCAAGCAATTCATACATTCGATTTTCCAATTTATTGTTATAGCTCTTGGACTGACCGGTCTTTATTACCAGTTTAAAAAGAGCAAGAGATCGTTTATTTATCTTGCCTCACTCTTTATCATGGCAAGTATTGTAATGATCCTCGTGATGAACCTTTCCTCAGCAGAAGTTCGAGATCGACCATACTTCTTCATCACTGCATATATGCTGTGGACGTTCTGGATGGGGATCGGTGTAATGGGTATTGTCCGATTCCTGAAAAGGAGATCAAAAATACTTGCAATCATTGTTCTTTGCCTTCTTGCAACTCTGCCGATCATCAATCTTGCTTCTCATTATCATAAAACAGACAGAAGCCAGGAACTCCTCTCTCTTGAATATGGCACAAATTTCCTAAATGGTTTGGATAAAAATGCTATCATCTTCACAAATGGTGATAACGACACATTCCCACTCTGGTATGCACAGGCAGTCTATGATCCGAATGCAGAGGAATATTATCTCGAAGAAGACACGCTTCTCTTCAAGGAAATTAAGGGATTTTCTTTCACAAATAAGAAAGAGTTGCCTTCAAAAACTCAAAGACAACTCAATGAAGCATATCTCGCAAAGAAGGATCTCGGCGGTATTCGTAAGGATATCTCTGTAGCAAATCTCAGTCTTTTAAACACCCCGTGGTACATCAAACAATTGCGTGATTTCGAAGGGATCGAGATAAACCTGTCCGACAAACAGATTGATGCATTACATCCGATCCAGCTCTCAAATGAAGCGAATTTCCGTGTTGGTGATATCAAGATCACGTTCCCCAAAGATAAGCAGCTCTATGTTAAAGACCAGATGGTATTGCAGATCATCAAAGATAATTACGGTAAACGCCCGATATATTTTGCTGTTACTGTTGCAGATCGCGTTGATTTTGATGATTACCTCCAGAGTGAAGGTATGGCAGATCGACTGGTTTCGACCAAAGCGAAATACCAGATCAATGCCCCTCGACTGAATCATAATATTGAGAATGTGTTCGATTACAGTTCGATCTACAATGAAAATTTGTACAAAGACGAGAACATGGAACGTCTTATTAACAACTATGGCGCTGACTTCATGCGCATGTCCACAACTTTTTACCAGAACGGCGATTACGAAAATGCCATCAAATATCTGGAAAAGGGCATGAAGTTCATAAAAGAAAAGGATCGATATTTACCAAGTTTGGCTAATCTCTATTATGAAGCCGGTATGTATGATAGCGCAATCGCAGTCATTGATCCGCTACTTGAGAAAACTCCCAATGATCCTCAGCTCATTTATCTTCAAATAGAATTTCTCGTGAAAAATAATGATATTCCTGAAGCACTCGATGCACTTGAGAACTTCATTATCGATAACACTGACCAGCACTATTTCCTCAATCGATATGTGAATATTATCCGTAGTAATACAGATTATATAGATAGAGCAATCGATTATCTAGACGAACTCATCAAGCAATATCCAGAGAAGAAATCTTTTCAGCAGTTCAAAGCTCAGCTTGAAGATATTAACAAGAAATAGATAGGATCGTTTAGAGAAATAATTGTTATAAATATTGACGTAAAACCCAGTTGAAAATTACTGGGTTTTCACTTATAAGAGAAAAGTATGTTTAAAAAAGTTTTAACAAAAGTTTTCGGTACGCAGTTCGAGCGGGAAGTTAAGAAAATCCAGCCCGTTGTCGATGAGATCAATCGTATCTTTCCCGAACTTTCGTCTTTATCTGAGGATGAATTAAAGCATAAAACCGTCGAATTCAAAGAGAAAATTCAAGATCGAATCGCAGCAAAACAGCAGCTCCTCGAAGAACTCGAAAGAAGTTACGATGAAACCTCTGATGATAATGAAAAGGACAAGATCGGTTTTCAGATCGATGATGCACAAAAAGATCTCGATAATGAGACTGCAAAGGTACTCGACGAAATTCTCCCCGAAGCATATGCAGTGATCAAAGAGACCTGCCGCCGTCTAGGGGGCACATCCTGGTCTGTTCGTGGACGTGAAACCAAGTGGAATATGATCCCGTACGATGTCCAACTCATTGGTGCTATTGCGCTGCATAAAGGAATGGTAACAGAAATGAAAACAGGTGAGGGAAAAACACTTGTTGCGACTATGCCTTTGTATCTGAATGCTCTTGTAGGAAAGGGTTCTCATCTTATTACTGTGAATGATTACCTTGCCCAGCGTGACTCCGAATGGATGGGACAGATCTATACATTCCATGGTTTGACAGTTGGCTGTATTATTGGTGATCAGGAACCCTCTGTTAGAAGAGAACAGTATGAAGCGGATATCACATATGGCACAAATAATGAATTCGGCTTTGATTATTTGAGAGATAACATGGCAGTGAGTCCTGAAGGGCTCGTACAACGGGGGCATCATTACTGCATTGTGGACGAAGCGGATAGTGTTCTCATCGATGAAGCACGAACACCGCTCATTATTTCCGGAACAGTCGAACATTCCAAGAATTACTATCGGGAACTCAATCCACAGATCAGGAAACTCGAGACAAAACAGCAACGCCTTGTGAACGAACTTCTTTCCGAAATTAATACAATGATCGAAAACGGAACTGCACTGGAAAATGATTTTGAATTCGGTAAGAAGTTGCTTACCGTCAAGCGCGCAGCACCAAAAGCAAAGCGTTTTTTAAAATTGTTGAAAGAGGGGCAGTATCAAAAGATCATGAATGAGGTCGAGGGGCAGTATTTGCGTGAGAAACAACTTCATAAGATCGATGAGCTTCTCTATTATGTTATCGATGAGGGACAGCGAAGCGCTGATCTCAATGAAATGGGGCAGGATGAGCTTTCGAAATACGACAGTTCACTCTTTGTCATGCCTGATCTCGATGAAGAGATCGAGAAGATAAACGATGATGAGTCACTCAATCTCGAAGATAAACAGATCAAAAAGAAAAAACTCCAGGAGGAGTTCCTCGAAAAGAACGAAAAACTGCATAACATCAAGCAAATGCTTCTTGCATATTCACTTTTTGAAAAGGATGTTGAATATATTGTTTCTGATAATCGAGTGATCATTGTTGACCAATTCACCGGCAGGCTCATGCCCGGCAGACGCTTCAGCGAAGGACTCCATCAGGCATTGGAAGCAAAAGAGAATGTACAGATCCAGGAAGCAACGCAGACGCTTGCTACCATTACACTTCAGAATTATTTCCGCATGTATACAAAACTCGCTGGTATGACAGGTACTGCAATAACCGAACAGGTCGAGTTTGAAGAAATATATAAACTTCCAGTTATAGAAATTCCTACAAATGAACCGATCCGCAGACGTGATTATGATGACCTGATCTATAGAACAAAAAAAGAGAAGTATGAGGCGATAACAGAAGAGATCGAAGAGTTGTATAAGCAGCGAAGACCGGTGCTTGTGGGAACCGTTTCTGTCGAGGTCTCTGAGATCATCAGCAGGTTGCTGAAAAGAAAAAATGTCCCTCATGAAGTTTTGAATGCGAAGTATCATGAAAAGGAAGCAGAGATCGTTGCATACGCAGGTATGCCTGGCTCTGTAACAATAGCCACAAACATGGCAGGTAGGGGAACAGATATTAAACTTGGAGAAGAAATCGTACGTTGCGATACATGTGTCATTGCATGCGAATCAGGCTGCGAAGATGCAGGAAAAAATAAACCAACACCGGATCACGATTGCAGCGCAGATATGCCGTGTGGCTTGCATATTATTGGCACGGAACGTCATGAAAGTAGACGTATCGACAGGCAGCTTCGCGGTAGAAGCGGACGTCAGGGCGATCCGGGTTCTTCGCGATTTTACCTTTCACTCGAAGATGATCTCATGAGGATTTTCGGATCAGACAAAATTGCTGGTCTCATGTCACATATGGGATTAGAAGAAGGTGATGCAATCAAGCATCCGTGGATGACAAGAGCAGTCGAAAATGCTCAGAAAAAAGTTGAAGGTCATAACTTCGAAATACGTAAACAACTCATCAAATATGATGATGTCATGAACCAGCAAAGAGAGGTTATCTATTCATACAGGCGTAAAGTTTTAAGAGGTCTCGATCTTAGAGATGAGATTCTGGAAATGCTTTATGATACGATAAATACAAAAGTTTCCTCATTTATTGGTTCAACTGAATATGAAGAAAATTGGCCACTCGAAGATATTGTGGAATGGTTCGAAAATGAATTTGGTCTTAAGCTCAATATTTCGTTCGAGATCGGTTCGATCAGGAACCAGGAAGATCTTGTTGATGAGTTATATGAGCAACTACAAAAAGCCTATGCTTCCAAAGAGAAAAATTTTGAAGATGAGCAGCGGAAGCTAGAACGCTACGCATTGCTTAAAGTAGTGGATGAACAGTGGAAAGATCATCTCTATGAAATGGATCGTCTAAAAGAAGGCATCAGTCTGCGCGCTTATGGCCAGAAAGATCCGCTTATCGAATATAAGAGAGAGAGCTATGACCTTTTTCTCAATCTGATCGATACGATCAAAGAGAAAGTGATAAAGAATGTTTATACGCTCTATCCTGCGCTGTATTATCAGGTACAGGAGCGGATAAAAAATATGCAGTTATCGCATAAAGAAAGAAATGCATTCGACCATGTTGCATCT
Source organism: Candidatus Cloacimonadota bacterium (assembly GCA_016932035.1). Classification (NCBI taxonomy): domain Bacteria; kingdom Pseudomonadati; phylum Candidatus Cloacimonadota; species Candidatus Cloacimonadota bacterium. The sequence goes on along the minus strand of JAFGDR010000036.1, from coordinate 49,313 downwards.
CGTGCAGAAGACCAGCGTGAAAGATTACACCAGATGCAGATGAATGAACAAAAAGAACAGCAACAACCTGAAGAACCAAAGCTTCAGCCTATGCGCAGAGATGCGGAAAAGGTCGGCAGAAATGATCCGTGCCCGTGTGGGAGTGGTAAAAAATATAAGCATTGCTGTGGACGGAAAGGATAATAGGAAGGAACCTTATGGCAAAGAATTTACTCATTGTAGAATCACCAACTAAGTCCAAAACGATCAGCCAGTATCTTGGAAAAGATTTCAATATTCTCGCTTCAATGGGACACATCCGTGATCTTCCTCAAAAGGAGTTCGGCATCAATCTGAAAGATGATTTTAAACCGACCTATGTGCTTGATCCTAAAAAATCAAAAGTCGTAAATAACATTAAAAAAGCTGCGAAAGAGAGCGAAAATATCTACCTTGCATCTGATAATGACCGCGAAGGAGAAGCGATTGCATGGCATCTTAAGGAGATTTTAAAAAGGATCATTCCGGAACAAGACATTTACCGGATCGTGTTTAATGAAATCACCCGTGATGCAATAATCGAAGCTATTGAAAAGCCAACCCATGTTGATGAGAACAAGGTAGATGCACAGCAGGCACGCAGAATTCTCGACAGGATCGTTGGTTATAAAGTGAGTCCGCTTCTGTGGAAGGTCATCACAAAGAATCTTTCAGCAGGCAGGGTGCAGACAGTTGCACTCAGATTGATTTGCGAACGTGAGAATGAGATAAGAGATTTTGTTCCCCAGGAGTATTGGTCTATTGAAGCTGATCTGAAAAAGGATCTTCCTTTCAGTGCAATATTGAAAAAGTATGCAAACAAAGTCATTAAACTTAGTTCGCAGGAAGAAGCTGAAGAGGTTTTCAACAAACTGGAAAACGCAGCTTATATCGTTCAGGATGTGAAGAAAGAGCAAAAATCCATTGCGCCTTTTCCCCCTTTTATAACGAGTACACTTCAGCAGGAAGCCTCTAAACTGCTGGGATTTTCAACCAAGAAAACAATGAAGATCGCACAGGAATTGTATGAAGGTGTAACAATACATGGTAAGAACACTGGTCTCATTTCTTATATGAGAACAGATTCAGTGCGTATTTCAGACAAAGCAAATTATCAAGTTCGAAAATATATCAAAGATAGTTTTCCAGAGGAGTATTTGGCATCACATACAAGGGTGTACAAAAATAAGAATAAAGCGCAGGATGCACATGAAGCGATCAGACCGACTAATTCTTTTACCTCGCCCGATTCGATCAAAGATTTCCTTTCCAGGGATCAGTATAAATTGTATAATCTCATCTGGAAACGGTTCGTTGCGACCCAGCTTGAAAAGGTAAAACTTGAAAATGTGACAGCTCAGATCAAAGCTGAAAAAGGGATTTTCGAATCCTCGGCAGCTAAGATTTTATTCGATGGTTTCCTGAAAGTATATCCTCATGTACCGATCAAAAATTTGAAAGATGCATTCCCGGAACTTTCACTTAATGATGAAGTTGAATTAATAAAACTCAGAAAAGAGCAGCATTTTACACAACCTCCGGCACGATATACAGAAGCTTCACTTGTGAGAAAACTCGAGCAGGAAGGGATCGGTCGACCAAGTACGTATGCCCCGATCATCTCAACAATTCTTCAAAGAAAATATGTGACACTCCAAAAAAAGAAGTTTTTCCCAACAGAACTGGGAGAAACAGTTGAAAAATTCCTCATCGATAAATTCGAAGATTTTTTTAATGTAAAATTCACTGCTGAAATGGAAAACAAGCTTGATGATATTGAAAATGGTGATCTAAACTGGGTTGAAATACTTGGTTCTTATTACAATAATTTCATTGATCATTTAGATAAAATCGATGTGGCACATGAAAAGAAAAAACACGAGCAGAAGACGGATATCCTTTGTGACAAATGCGGCTCACCGATGGTCATTAAATATGGGAAATATGGAAAGTTTCTTGCGTGTTCGGCTTTTCCGAAATGTAAGAATGTGAAATCTCTCGATGAGAAAGACAAGGTTGTTGAAGAAGAAACAGGAGAGATCTGCCCCAAGTGCGGTGGAAAAATTCTGCTGAAAAATGGAAGGTTCGGTAAGTTCTATGCTTGTGAAAACTACCCGACCTGTAAATATACAAAGCCCTTTACGATTGGCGTGAAGTGTCCTCAATGTGGAGGAGAAATCATCGAAAGAAAAGGGAAGCAGGGAAAGAAATTTTTTACCTGTTCGAACTACCCGACCTGTAAATTTCTCACTAATAAGAAACCGGTTGCAGTCAAATGTCCTGACTGTAGCGCTGAGTCGATGTTTGTGAAACCATCCCGGAAAAAAGTGAAAACCCTTGTCTGTGAAAAGTGCGGGAAAGAGATCGTATCATGAAGTATACTGAGGTCTTTGTTTCGGGGATAAAAAGTATTCTTACGCACAAATTGCGCTCATTCCTTACCCTTGCAGGAATAATGATCGGTGTGGCTGCTGTCACCACGATGTTTTCATCAGTAGAAGCAATGAAAAACCTGATCGAAGAAACTATCAGCTCACTTGGTTATGACAATGTCATTGTTCTCTATTCGAAATATCCTGATACAAGTAATGACCAGTTAAAAAGATACAACACTGTAAAGCGATTCCAGCAAATAAATTATGCTGATTATGAAGCTCTCAAAGAGAACTTAAATAATATTGAGTATATTTATCCAACTGTCGATGACCAGCGAAATTCTATCATTAACGGAAAGCAAAGCCAGATACGCCTTAAAGGTGTACACAACACGTTCTTTGATGAGAAAAGTTATTTCATCTCTGAAGGAAGAGAATTTAATGTTGTTGAATCAAATAATGGCGAAAATGTGTGTATTCTCGGCAAAACCCTCAGCACAAAGCTTTTCCCGAAAGGTGATCCGATCGGACAGTTTATTTCGATTGGTGATATCCGTCTTAAAATTATTGGTGTAATTGACTACAAAGCAAGCGAGAGTAGTTTTGCACAAGGTAATGAATGGGAGAGACGTCTTGCATTGGAATCATGCTATATCCCAACAAAATTTGCTTCGAAATACCTGCGTCCAATGATGAATATTGATGTTTTGTGGATAAAAGCAAACGATGCAGAGATCGTCGGCGATGTGTATAATTCCGCCATACAAGTTCTACGGTCACGTCATAATATGGCTGATGATGTTGGCATGCAGGATATCAGCAGCATTATGCTGGAGGTGCGGCAACAGGTAGGTGAGTTCCTGAAAAACTGGAATATCATACTCCTGGCAATTTCAAGCATTTCACTTTTTACAGGTGGGATCGGCCTGTTCAGCATCTTGCTTATCTCGATTACAGAACGCATGAAAGAGATCGGCATCCGAAAAAGTATCGGTGCAAAGAATCGGGATATTTTTTCATATTTTCTATTTGAATCGATTATTCTTGCACTCTTCGGCGGTGTTGTAGGTACAGGAATCGCACTGCTCCTTATTGGAGCACTCAGCACTGCATTAAAGGTCGATGTATCATTTCCGATTATGGGTATCATTGTTGGATTGTCCTTTGCAGTTATCGTTGGATTTGTTTCTGGTTTCTATCCTGCTTACAAAGCTTCGAAGATCGATCCGATCAAAGCAATTTTTTATACGGAGTAGTACCTTATTGTGATCACAATTTTAGCAATAATCTTTCTTATTGGCATCCTTGTTTTCGTGCATGAACTCGGACATTTCGTTATAGCACGTCTAAACAGAGTGAAGGTTGAGAAATTTTCATTTGGCTTTGGTCCAAAACTCGTTTCGTGGACAATAGGGGAGACGGAGTACAGAATTTCTCTCATTCCTTTGGGCGGATATGTTAAAATGCTTGGTGAGAACCCGGATGAAGCTTCTGAAGAAGAACTTCACGATGACCGAAGTTTTAAACAGAAACACTGGTGGCAGAAAGCTCTCATTGCCTTTGGAGGTCCTTTTGCGAACTTCCTGTTTGCATTTCTGATACTCGCCCTTACCTATATCATCGGTATCAAAACGTATGATCTTGCACCTGTTATTGGAAGAATATCTGAAGAAACCTATCAATTTCTACCTCTTGAAAGTGAAGACAGGATACTGAGCGTCGATGGAAACCAGGTTAGAGGTTGGACATCAATCATACAAGAATGGGCTAAAGATTCATCCGATAATCGAGAGATTGTTTTTGTAAGAGATAATGACACACTGACAACCGCAATAGCAAATTTTTCTTATGAAAAATGGATCACTGATATCAATCCCTATGTTCCAGCAGTTATCGGTGATGTGTATTATGGATTACCAGCATATCAGGCAGGTCTTAAAGAAGGAGATAGAATTCTTCAGATCGAGGATCTGCACATTAATGACTGGTATGATCTTCAGGAAATTATTAAAGAAAATGCTGACACACCTCTTCATTTTGTGATTCTAAGAGATGAAGATTATCTTGAGATGGATATTACACCGCAGATTAATATAGAACTGGATGAAGGGTCAGGAATGATAGGTATTTCCCAGATATTAGATCAGGAATATATCGAACGGTTTTCGGTTCTAACATCCTTCAAATACAGTTTCTTAACCACGATAGATATCATTGGCAGATATTACAGCGGATTGTTCAAACTTGTTAAACACCCTTCGCAGGTCGGAAAGAGTGTTGGCGGTCCGATCATGATTGCATCGCTCACGAGTCAGCAGGTAAAAGAGGGTGTGAGTGCCTACCTCTCATTCATTGCAATGGTCAGCATCATTCTTATGATCGTTAATCTGCTGCCAATTCCTGTATTGGATGGCGGGATGGTCATATTTTCCATTATCGAGGGCATTAAGGGCAAACCGCTTAAATTAAGCACGCAGGCGGTCCTTCAACGCATAGGTGTTGTAGTTTTACTCTTTATCATGATTTTTGCTTTCTACAACGATATTTCGCGTTTTGTGGGGCGATATTTTTCTTTAAGGCGGACGAATAGTCCAACAACAATAGAAAAACCACAATAAATGAGTCTTTCATTCAAAATTATCACAAAAGATTCAGCAACTTCTGCTCGAACTGGCATATTAACTCTACCACATGGAAATGTGCAAACCCCTGTCTTTATGCCTGTGGGTACGTTGGGAACTGTTAAAGCGACATCTCCTGAAGAGTTAGAGCAAATTGGGTTTGATATCATTCTTGGAAATACTTACCATTTGTACTTGAGACCAGGAGATGAACTTATTCGAAAAGCCGGAGATCTGCATGGTTTTATGAATTGGGATCGAAATATCCTGACAGACAGCGGAGGATTCCAGGTAATGAGCTTACAGCAATTCAGGAAGATAACCGAAGAAGGGATCCAGTTCCAGTCACATATTGATGGCAGTTCGCATCTCTTCAGTCCTGAACGAGTGATGAAGATAGAACACAACCTTGGAGCTGATATTATCATGGTTCTCGATGAATGCGCACCTCATCCATGCACAAAAAAATATGCAAAGGAATCAGCAGAAATGTCACTTCGCTGGGCGCAACGCTCTAAAGTCAAACATGAGCAGCTTGGTGGTAATCAATCATTGTTCGGAATTGTGCAGGGCAGTATTTTTGATGACTTGCGTGAAGAGAACGCAAAAAAACTTATTGATATCAATTTTCCCGGCTACGCCATAGGTGGTTTAGCTGTCGGTGAAAAAAAGGAGGATATGCTACGAATTGTTAACTTGATGGATGAAATCCTGCCAAAAGACAAACCACGTTACCTTATGGGAGTTGGAACTCCACTTGATTTGTTAGAAAATATTGAACGAGGGGTGGATATGTTCGACTGCGTGATGCCAACCCGGCATGCGCGCAATGGCCAGGTTTTTACCAGAGATGGAAGACTAACCGTGAGAAATGGAAAATATAAGGATGATTTTCGTCCACTGCAGGATGATTGTACCTGTTATGCTTGCAGAAACTTCTCACGAGCGTATATTCGACATCTCATCAATGTGAATGAGATACTAGGAGTCAGATTAACAACACTGCATAATTTAACGTTCTATAATACCCTTATAAAAGAAATCAGAGAAGCAATAAACAATGGAAGTTTCTCTGAATATAAAGCAAAGTTTATTGAAAGATATTCATTTTCAGAGAATTAATATAGTAATATTTGAAACCTCTGTATTTAAATATATTTTGAAAGGAATGAATAATGAAAACAGCAAAGATACTATGGATAGATGATGAAATACATATGCTGAAACCGCATATTCTTTTTCTTGAAGAAAGGAATTTCGAGGTTGTGGCAGCATCAAATGGGAATGATGGGATCGCACTTACTGAAGAACAAAACTTTGATATTGTGCTGTTGGATGAAATGATGCCCGGTCTCGACGGACTGGAAACACTCGAAGCAATTCACAGGATTAACGAAACACTGCCTGTTGTTATGGTCACAAAAAACGAGGAAGAAGGTTTGATGAACAAAGCGATTGCTCAGCAAATAACCGATTATATCATCAAACCAATCAATCCTAACCAGGTGCTGATGTCTCTCAAAAAAATATTGATGTCAGAAGAGATCAGAAGGAATCGAACTGGTGAAGAATATGCAGAATTCTCTGCAAAACTTAATCAGAAATTATTTACTGAACCGAACTGGCAGGACTGGATTGACATATACCGGTCTCTTGCAGAATGGGATTTGAAATTGGATCAACTCTATTATGAGGACATTATGCAGATGCACTCGTTTGAAAAGAAGAATTGTAATACCGAGTTCTCTAATTATATTACAGCACATTATGAAGATTTTCTTACCGGATCTGAAAGACCTGTTCTTTCTCCCAATATAGTGAAAAAGTACGTTGCAGATAAACTTTACTCCAAGAAAGTCGTTTATTTCGTTGTACTGGATTGCCTTCGCCTTGACCAGTTCATGGTGTTCAAACCTTTTATTGAAGAGCTTTTCAATGTAAAGACTGACTATTATTACTCAATATTACCAACCTCTACACCATATTCTCGAAATGCGATCTTCAGCGGAATGTTCCCTGGCAAAATTGCACAGGTATATCCGCAATTCTGGAGAAGTAGTAAAGAGGTGGAAAGCAGTCTGAACCGTGATGAACACTTCTTTATGGATGAGCAACTGAAAAGAATGGATATTCCCATGCCCCAGGGAAGTAAGTATATTAAAGTACTGAATACTGAAGAGGGCGAATATATTACAAAGAAGATACCTGCTTATAAGAAAGAGCGTCTGGTCATTCTTGTTTATAATTTCCTAGACCTTCTCCTTCATCACAGATTTAAAGATGAAGTACTTCAGGAGATCATACCTAATGACCGTGCCCTGAGATCGTTAACGAAACTGTGGTTCCTCAATTCACAGTTCTATGAAACACTCAAACTGATCTCAAAACAGGACGCTGTGGTTGTCTTAACAACCGATCATGGTTCTATCAAGGTGGAGCATCCGACAAAAGTAATATCAGATAAGGAAATTTCTTCAGGATTACGAGCAAAACATGGTAAAAATATTACCTGTAATGAACGGCACACCATAAAAGTAACGAGTCCAAAAAATTATGGACTGCCTGTTGAGAACGTTGTAGAAAACTTCATTTTTGCGAAGGGTGATCATTATTTTGTGTTTCCCACAGATTATAATGAATATAAACGAAAATTCGACGGTACTTACCAGCATGGCGGTGTTTCAATGGAAGAAATGATCCTTCCGATCTCAGTGCTAACCCCTAAAAAGTAAAGTCTTTGCATCAATATGAATGAATACATCAGCCATTCAGAAGAAGAAACTGCAAAAATAGCCTGTCATGTAGCTCATCAGCTCAAACCAGGTGATGTGGTTGCCTTTAAAGGTCAACTCGGAAGCGGTAAAACCTTGTTCGTAAAAAAAATTGCTGAAGAACTCGGTTTTAACGGATATGTCTCAAGTCCAACATTCACGATATTGAATATCTATGAAGGTTCGATTTTGCTTTATCATTTCGATTTCTATCGACTTAAATCCATAGAAGAAATTGAGAAGATCGGTTTTTCTGACTTGCTCCTGGAGGATGGCATTTTCTTTATTGAATGGCCGGAGAAAGCACTCAAACTTCTGCCTGCCGAATATTTTGAAATAAGTATTGACATTATAGATGGGACTCAAAGAAAAATAAAAATAGAGAAATTTCCAGAATAGAGGAAGTATATGTCGCAGTTGATGAAGAGTGTATCAGGAATTAGAGGTATTGTTGGCGATTCTCTGAATGCTGAACTTGTTCTCTTGTTTGCAAAACGATTCGGTGTGTTTTCTGGACGAGGAAAAATTGTTGTTGGACGTGATTCCAGAACAACCGGCAAAATGCTGTTCAATGCAGTCTCAGCAGGCTTGATGTCAGTTGGTGCTGATGTTATCGATCTTGGCATTTGCCCCACACCTACAATTCTCCTCGCTGTCGATAATCTTCACGCTGACGGTGGCATTGCGATCACTGCCAGTCATAATCCTCCGGAATGGAATGCACTCAAGCTCATCAATAAGGATGGCACGTTCTTAACACCAGTACAATCAAAAGAATTTTGGGATATAGAAGAGATTACATTGAAGAATCTCGATTGGGAACATATTGGTAGCTTCTCCACCTATGAAAATGCGATCGATGATCATATCAAAGCAATATTGGATTTACCGATTATTGAGACAGATGAAATACGAAAGGCGCATTACACCGTTGTTATCGATTCAACTAATGGTGCAGGCGGTGTGATGTCTCCCGGCTTACTCCAAGCGCTTGGATGTAATGTAATTGAACTTTTCTCAGAACCAACTGGTCGTTTTTCACGTGTCGCAGAACCGGTGGCAAAAAATCTTTCGGAATTGGAAAAACTGGTTAAACAGAATCATGCTGATGCTGGTTTTGCCACGGATCCGGATGTAGACCGGCTTTCGCTTGTTTCAGATAAAGGTATTGCATTGGGAACGGAGTTTACCCTTCTTCTTGCAGAAAAATATGTACTTTCACAAAAGAAAGGGAATATTGCTACGAATCTCTCTTCCTCAATGGCTTCCGACCAGATCGCACAGGAAAACGGAGTTGAGATATTCCGATCAGCAGTTGGTGAAATAAATGTTGCTGAAATCATGAAAGCACATGAATGTGTTATTGGAGGTGAAGGCAATGGAGGAGTTATCCTACCCGATCTCCATTTTACACGTGATGCACCACTTGGAATGGCTCTCATCCTTTCGTATATGGCAACATCAAAAAAGAAATTATCCGAACTGGCAGCAGAAATTCCACGATATTATATCTACAAAACTAAATGCGAGTTGCAGCCGCATATTGATTTTGATAAAATAAGTGCAAGTATCAAGAAAGATTATTTTAAGCAAAAACTCGACGAACAGGATGGTATAAAGATCATCGATCCCGAGTATTGGATTCATATCAGGAAATCAGGTACAGAACCGATCGTGAGAGTTATTGCTGAAAGTGATTCAGAAACAAGATCAAAAGAGCTGTGTGACAATATTATCGAGAACTATTTTGAGTAGGTAAAATGGATAAATTTACTGAATGGCTGCATAACCTTACGAACATTGAACAGGATATTGTTTGGAAGATCGTTGTAACAATAGCTGTCCTTGCTGTTTTAAAGATCATTCACATGATCATCTTGCGGATTATGTGGAAGAGTATCGATGAGCCCAAAAAACGATATAAATGGAAAAAGACTCTCACCTATATCTTCGTATTCATCGGTTTCCTTCTTCTTGGACGTGTGTGGCTTCAGGCATTTCAGTCTCTTGCTACGTTCCTTGGTTTGCTTTCTGCAGGTCTTGCAATTGCCCTCAAAGATATCATCACAGATATTGCTGGCTGGATATTCATTGTATGGCGGAGACCCTTTGAGGTTGGGGATAGGATCCAGGTTGGCAATCATGCTGGTGATGTTATCGATATACGGCTTTTTCAATTTACTTTGCTTGAGATCAGAAATTGGGTCGATGCTGACCAGAGTACCGGACGGGTCATCAATATCCCGAATAGTAAAATACTCAACGAGGTACATGCGAACTATAGTAAGGGTTTTCAGTATATTTGGAACGAAATACCGGTTCTGATAACCTTTGAGAGTAATTGGAAAAAAGCAAAAACCATCCTCCAGCAAATCGGCAATAAGCATGCTGAACACCTTACTCCGCATGCAGAAAGAAAGATCAAGGAAGCTTCCCGTAAATATATGATCTTCTATAGTAACCTTACTCCAACGGTTTATACGAGTGTTAGGGACAGTGGAGTAATGCTTACTATCCGTTTTCTTTGTGAACCACGCAAGAGACGTATGAGCGAGCATGCAATATGGGAAGATATCTTAACAAACTTTAATAGTACAGAAGGAATTGAATTTGCATATCCGACAAAGAGAATCTATTATAATAAACCACAGGATTTTTCTGGTCACGGTTCAGACAAGATACCTGATCCGGAAAATCTAGAATAAAAGGAGATATACCATGTATGATAAAGAATCAGAGAAATACAAACAAGCAAAAGCCCGTGTAGAAGAAATCAGGGGATTCTGGTCACATGTGGCTGTTTATATCATTGTTAATCTCGGATTGTTTCTTATCAATATCTTAACAACACCCAATCAATTATGGTTCTACTGGCCCCTTCTTGGATGGGGAATTGGATTATTTGCACATGGATTTCATGTATTTGGAGCGAGGGGTATTTTCGGAAAAAATTGGGAAGAAAACCAGATCAAGAAGTATATGGATAAAGATAATTAGATAAACCCATAATTGCCACACATATAATAGAATAGAGAGATTTATCTAAAGTAAAATATTACATATTTCTCATCATTAATTCCGCTTCTTTAATGTCTTCTTCAGTATCGATACCAAATCCAGAATAATCGGTTACAATTACTTTGATTGGGATGCCGTTTTCGAGTAGGCGAAGCTGTTCCAGTTTTTCTGTTTTTTCAAGATTTGATTGGGGAAGTTGAGCAAACCTCATCAGTGCATTTTTTCTAAAAGCGTACACACCGATATGTCCTAAATAGGAGTAACTTTTGTTCCTCCTGTTATATGGTATAGCCGATCTCGAGAAATATAATGCATATCCATTTATATCACAAATTACTTTTATCCTGTTTGGATTTTGCACTTCTTCAATATCAACTATTTCATGGGCGAGTGTTGCAACATGTACATTCTCATTTTCGAAGGAATTAATGAGAGGTTCGAGAGTGTGTTTGTTTATAAATACTTCATCCCCTTGAACATTTATAAAGACATCAGCATCCATGCTTGCTGCTACTTCCGCGATACGGTCGGTACCCGAAGAGTGAATTTTCTCTGAAACAAAAACTGTGCCATGAAAGGTTTTGACCTCGTTTGCAATTCGCTCATCATCAGTTGCAACAACAACTATATCAAATAACCGAGTTTTAATAACATTGTCGTAAATATGATGAATGAGTGTTTTATCTCTAATTTTTCTGAGAGGTTTTCCCGGGAGCCGTGTTGACGCAAACCTGCTGGGAATGATGGCAACTGAACTTAGCATATTTCCTTGAGATATGAAGTGAGTTTTTGTGCAACTTCTTCCGGTTCACCTTCCAGCATCATGGTTTTTTTCTCAAGTGATGGAGTGTAAATTTTCTCAACCCAGGTAGGAGAACCATTCAAACCGACTCTCTTTTCGTCCAGATCAAGATCCTCAAATGTCCAAACTGGGATTTCCGCTTTCTTTGCCTTCATTTTTGTGCGTAAAGAGGGGAGACGCGGTTCATTTATGTCCTTGACAACAGTGATGACAATTGGAAGTCTGGATTCAACAACATCAAATCCGTCTTCCATCATCCGATGTGCAGTTATCTTACCATTATCGATGGAATCTATCTTTTTCACAAACGCGATCTGCGGAATATCAAGATGCCGTGCTACACCAGGTCCAACCTGTGCTGTATCACCATCTATTGCCTGCTTACCAAAAAGAATGATATCATAATCACCGATTTTTCTTACAGCAGCAGAGAGGGTGTAACTCGTTGCCAGTGTGTCTGATCCTGCGAATTTTCTATCAGATATAAGGATTGCATTATCTGCTCCTATTGCAAGAGCTTCACGTAGGGCAATCTCGACTTGTGGAGGTCCCATGCTGATAACGGTAACGATGCCACCGTGGGCTTCTTTAATACGCAGGGCTTCTTCGAGAGCATACATGTCAAAAGGATTTATAATACTTTCTACACCCTCGCGAATCAAGGTATTGTGTTCCGGATTTATCTTTATATCTGTTGTGTCTGGAACTTGTTTGATGCAGACAATTATTTTCATTTTAACTCCTGATTACATTCCAAGTATTTTATCATCTGAGCCAAGCAAAAGGGTACAATCACCCTTTAGATCGAGTGTGCTGAGTTCAACATTATTGCCGATTATGCTTTCGATTATTCTCCCTTTAATATTTCGGAGGATTGTGTTTTCCATGATGATTGAATTTTCAATCCGAGCATTTCTGATAACTGAACCTTTCCCGATACAGGTATAGGGGAGAAGTGTGGCATTTTCGATCTCACAGTTTTCACCGATAATGACCGGTCCCTGCAATGTGCAAGTATGGATTCGAGAACCTCTTCCAATATAGATCGTCCCTTCTATGATGGATTCTTCGTCGAGATCGCTTTCTCCAGCAATATGCCAGCCATTGAGTTTACCGCATAGATACATATTCGCATCAATGAGATCACGGGGTTTGCCGGTATCGAGCCATTTTCCCTTAAGAATTTCTCCTTTTACAGTGAGTCCTTTATCGATAAGTCCTTGTATCGCATCGGTAATTTCATATTCTCCACGCCAAGAAGGCTGAAGCTCATCGATTGCCTGGAATACATCTTTATCAAAAATATAAACACCGGCAATTGCAAGGTTTGATGGAGGATCTTTCGGTTTTTCTATTACTTTTACCATCTTATCTCCCTCAAGAACTGCTATGCCGAATCGTTGTGGTTCATCAACTTCTTTTAGGATAATGATGCTGGAGGGCTTTTCATCATTGTATCTACGAACCAGATTTGTCAGGTCATCCTCAAAAATATTATCACCTAGAAAAACCATAAACGGTTCATCGCCGACGAAATCCTGACCCATTTTTACTGCATGTGCAAGTCCTTTTGGAGAATCTTGAACAATATAGGTAATCTTTGCGCCAAGCTGGGAGCCATCACTGACACTTTCTCGAATCTTATCCTCCTTATAACCCACGATCAACCCAATATCTGTAATACCGAGATTAACGAGTTTCTTGATTATATGATATACGATCGGCACATTAGCCAGTGGTAAAATATGCTTCGGTATTGAGTATGTAAGGGGTTGCAATCGCGTACCCTTTCCAGCACATAAGACCAATGCTTTCATATGAAAAACCTCCAGAATGAGCTTTGTTTTTGACATTTGATAAACCATGATTCATGATGTCAATGAATACAGAGTATAAAATAAGGTGATAAGTTTCAAGAAATTAACTTAAATACAATCAATATTTTATATAATTCTTGACATCATTGGTATAAAAACAGTGTGCTTTTTTATATTGCTTACACTATATATTTCGTTCTGAGAAATTTGGGTGTATACATGATGATACTAATTCTTGAATATTTGATTTGCAAAGGAAATACTTCTTAATGAATGAAAAAAACAAAGCTGCTGGTTGTGTTTGTAGCTTTCAAATAAAAAAAATACTCATTTCAGTTATTTTTGGTTTAATCGGATTCTGGGCAAATTTTCATGCAGTTAATTTCATGCAGTTCGCAGATTTTAAAGTAAGCATTCTCTTTGGGCTTCTGTTTCCGCTTTTTATAACACTCATGTGGGGCTGGAAATTTGGCCTTTTCTCAGCACTTGCAGGCGGGTGCCAGACAATGTGGTGGCTTTGGTTTACTGATGGCTGGGGATTTCTCTATGCTGTACCAGTATTCACCCTTTGGATAGTATGGCATGGCTATTGGGCGGATTACAGAAAAACTCATGAACACCGATGGTACGCGAGTATGTATATCGTTGAAATACCATTCAGGATTGTCATTGAACTTGGTTTTTTAACACTATTCAGATTGCTGGTATCATTTAATCCTCCTCCCTGGGCACCTCAGTTAACAAATAATTTTGTCTCGATATCGTGGGTGGCTTTCGTAGCTATCAAACACACGATTACTGCATATGTACTCCTTCTTATTTGTGATGTATTTATGCATATAGCTCCAATACGAAAATTTTTTAATCCGGAAGAAAAAACAGATTATCGAGAGACTACATACATTATAAGTGCGGCAGTGCTGATCGGTTGTGCATTCTGGTTTATTCAGGGGATCATGGACTATTTTGTTTTCTATAAAGGTCAGAGCAGCTTTCTCGATATGATGTTCGTGCATGTTCCTCTAAATTCGTTATTTTCCCGTAATCTGTTTCTTTTAATTACACTTCTTGTAGGAGTGATCTTATCGAGGATACAACTCCAGCTACGGAAAAAGGATTTGATATTACAGGAGAAAAATAGAGAACGGGATAAAATACTTAACTCAATCGTTACTGGTTTGAATATATACAATGTAAAGAAGCATATGTATGAGTATATAAATACAGAATATACAGCAATTACCGGATGGACTCTTGAAGATATAAACAGCATGGGAGCGTCGTTTATTGAACTTTTTCATCCTGAGGATAGACAGCAAGTAATGGATCATATGGCTGAAGTTGTTCATTCGACAACAGATAAAGTCATAATGGTCAGTTATCGTTTTAAAACGAAGAATAAAACGTGGAAATGGTTGATATCATATGATGTTCCTTTTGAAAGAGATAGGGATGGGAATGTGACAAGATTTCTTGGCTCATTTATTGATATGACGGAAAACGTTGAAGCACATAAAGAACTCGAAAAATATAAAGAGCATCTTGAGGAGATGGTTGAGAATAGGACCAAAGAACTTGAGAAACGTAACAAAGAATTGTTTGAATTCAATAAACTATTCCAGGGTAGGGAGTACAGGATAAAAGAATTACGCGATAAGGTCAAAACGTTAAAACAGAAATTGGAAAAATACGGGACTGAAAAGAAACAGAATTAGAGGATATCAAAACTTACTTAAGCACAGTCTGAATTGTGAGAAAGTATATATACTTATAATAAGTATTATTAATCCCCGATAGACAAAGAAAGATATAACAAAATTAAGTATTCCGATATTTACTTAAGTTTATTCTTTGTGTACTATTCTTTAATAGGTGTAATTTAATAGGGATACTCCTACCATTTTCTTGACAACTCAGAACCTTGTTTCATGACTCAATACGTTGATGCGAGATCATGAAAATGAATGATATGAAAATACATAAGAAAGAAAATCCATAATGAGTTCATTACGTGGAAATCCAAATTACTATTGCCCAAAACTGATCAGCTATGGAGATACCATTACAGAGGGTATTTATCACATTCATTCGAGGTTTAGCAGAACGATCAATCTTCAGAATGGAAATATACTTCTTTCAATCGTAAATCAGGACATTGGAAAAGGACCATTCAATATCATTCTGCATTACTTTGATCTACGTGAAATACACTCTCTTATTGTGCTTCAAAATGTTATTATCATAAACAAGATCCCATTTCAGTTGCATGAAGATTTGAAGTACCATTCAAAGATCACATTCCAGAATGCTAAAGTAGATAAACTTTATGAAAATTTGAACTTTGTAGAATCCTTTCTTGCGGAACAAAGCCCGGAAAAAAGCTTAAGTTTTCTTTTCAATGAAAAAAGAGAAACGTTTTTCGCAACAACCTTCGAGAGAGCATTTTTACAACGAATAAAGCAAGGGATCGAATACATGCAGAAAGGGACTTTGGAAAATCTAAAAAAGGGGATTGCTTGGATCAAAGGATGCGGATTCGGTCTTACCCCGAGCGGAGATGACTTCCTTGCCGGACTTCTTTCGGGATTGTATGTTAAACATGAGATCAAAGGTAATGATCTTTCCGAAGTAAGGAAACTGATATACACATATGCCCAGGGTGAGAATTTTATCTCAAATTCCTTTCTCACCAGTGCATACAAGGGATTGTTCAATGAGCGATTCAAGAATTTTATTATGTCACTTTTTCAGAAAAACCACGAGCAGTTAATGTCGCATGTTGAATCTTTATTGGATGTGGGAGCAACCTCTGGAGCGGATACGCTTGTGGGATTTATATTTGCATGGAAGAAAGCAGGTGAGCTGTGGTTATAAAAGGAAAAATTAACAAAGGGGAATATTTTGATTCGGTCACATTGATGATCGTTGCTCAGAAATTGAACGGCTTGGATGGTGTACTCGATGCTGCTGTTGTGATGAACACAGAAGAGAACAGATCGATCCTCGATGCATCGGGATTATTCATTCCAGAATTCAGGAAAGCAGAGAGTTCTGATCTTCTTATATGTGTCAAAGCAAAAACAGACGAGGATGCAAAAGAAGCATTGCAGCACGTTGATGGCATTTTGGATTCGATCAGGAAAGAGATGAGTGATACCGAGGATTTTTTGCCCAAGAGTCTGGATACCGCCCTGAAAAGTATGCCGGATGCGAATCTTGTACTTATCTCGATTGCGGGTAAATATGCAGAGCGGGAAGCAATGAAGGCATTGAAAAAGGGATTGCATGTGATGATCTTTTCGGATAATGTCCCGCTCGAAGATGAGATCGCTTTGAAAACGTATGCACATGAGAAAGGTCTTTTTGTGATGGGACCGGATTGCGGTACTGCTATCATAAACGGCATTCCTCTTGCTTTTGCAAATGTTGTAAAAAGAGGAAATGTTGGTATTGTTGCTGCTTCAGGAACCGGTCTGCAGGAGATCAGCTCGATCCTTTCGGACAGGGGAGTCGGCATATCCCAGGCTATCGGCACAGGTGGACGGGATGTGAAAAAAGAGGTCGGCGGTATCATGTTCTTGCAAGCCTTGGATGCATTGGATCGTGACGAAAATACTCAGGTAATCGTGCTTGCTTCCAAACCACCTGCAGAGGTAGTGGTCGATAAAATAGTTGAAAAATCAAAAGATATAAAAAAGCCGATCGTCGCAGTTTTTCTTGGAAGTGATAAAAAGATTTTGACAGATACAAAGATCATCCCGGCACATACGCTCGAACAAGCCGCACTAATCGCAGAAAAGATTTCCAAAGATGAGAATTGGCATTCTGTTGAGGACTATCTCGGGAAACGAAAAGCTGATTTGGTGGATGAAAAAAGAATATTTAATATCATTCAAAACTTCTCAGATAAGCAAAAATATATTCGCGGACTTTTCTGCGGCGGCACACTCTGTGAAGAAGCACAAATCATTCTTCAAGATATGGTCGCAGATGTGTATAACAACATAACTTTAGACAAAGAATTTGTCTTGAAAGATCCATGGAAGAGTAAGAAAAATACACTTATCGATATAGGTGCAGATGAATTTACGCTCGGCAGACCGCACCCGATGATCGATTATTCATTGCGGAACAGAAGAATCCTCCAGGAAGTAAAGGACAAAAATGTTGCAGTTATACTGTTTGATGTGGTACTCGGATTTGGATCGAATATGTATCCTGCAGAAGAACTCGTTCCTATCATAAAAGGAGCACAATCTCAGTCAACCGGTAAGGAGATTATCTTCATCTGTTCAGTTACTGGTACAAAAGAAGACCCTCAAGATAAAAAGATGGTGATAAATGAACTGAAAAAAGCTGGTGTATTTGTTTTTGAATCAAATGCCGCTGCCGCTGAATATGCAGGTTTGATCATCCAAAATATATCATATAAAAGAGCAAAGGAACAATCATATGGCAAAAAGTGATCCTTTTAATAAAGATTTGAATGTAATTAATATAGGGCTAAGTTCGTTCAAAGAAAATGTTGAAGAAGCTGGTGCTCATGCTGTTCAGGTTGACTGGAAACCACCAGCAGAATTGGATAAAAAAATACTAAACGTTCTTTCGAATAACGAATCATATATCGAGAAGCAGAACAAAAAGTGCCTTGAGAAAATTTTGAAAGGTGCACCGGTACTCATCGATCTAGATCGTGCAATCGATGTGATCCCTGGTATGAAGAAAAATCTCATTCTTCATGCTGGACCATCGATCACATGGGAGAGAATGTGCGGTCCTATGCGTGGTGCGATAATCGGTGCACTGATGTACGAAGGTATGGCAAAAAATCCCAAAGAAGCAGAGAAACTGGCATCGTCGGGAGAGATCGAGTATGCGCCCTGTCATGAACACAAAACGGTGGGGCCAATGGCTGGTATCGTTTCAGCTTCTATGCCGGTTTTTGTCCTGAAAAACGAAACCTTTGGCAATCATGCATACTGCACCATGAATGAAGGTTTGGGGAAAGTGCTTCGTTATGGTGCTTTCAGCGATGACGTTGTTAAAAAGCTCAAATGGATGGAAGCAGTACTGTATCCGGCACTGAAAAAGGCAGTTAGAGAACTCGGAAAGATCGATCTGAAAAACCTGATTGCTCAGGCACTTCATATGGGTGATGAAGTCCATAACAGAAACAGGGCTGCCACCTCACTCTTTTATCGAACGATTGCACCTGTAGTGATCAAAACAAATGATAAAGATATCGCGATCAAGGTGCTGGAATTCATAAACGGAAATGACCATTTCTTCCTGAATCTATCCATGCCTGCATGCAAAGTCACCCTCGACGCAGCTCGAAATATCAAAGGGAGTAGTGTTGTTGTGGCAATGACGCGTAATGGAACGGATTTTGGCTTGCAACTTTCCGGTACGAAAAATCAATGGTTTGTCGGTCAGGCACCAATCCCTGATGCATTATTCTTCCCGGGATATACAAAAAATGATGCAAATCGCGATATTGGGGATAGTTCCATAACAGAGACAAACGGACTCGGCGGCTTTGCAATCGCAGCGTCACCGGCAATTGTTCAGTTCATCGGTGGTGCTGCAAAAGATGCGCTTAATTATTCCCAGGAAATGTATGAGATCACAGCCGGAGAAAATAATATGTATCAGATACCTGCACTGAACTTCCGTGGAACACCCACGGGAATTGATGTGATTAAGGTTAATGAAAAAGGAATATTACCCTTTATTGATACAGGTGTTGCACACAAAAAACCGGGAGTCGGACAGGTTGGCGCAGGAGTGTTGAGTGCTCCGTATGAACCATTTAAAAAAGCCCTTGCCGGCTTTATAACATCATTGGATAAAAAAGAAAAGAATAAATAGTAGGAGATCCTATGAATAACAACGAATTTCTCGAATTTATGGATAAGGTGCGGGTGTATGACCTGACGCAACCCCTCAGCGTCCACACACCTCCATGGCCGAGTTACATGCCCTTGCAGGTTCAATACTTCAAACGTCTAGCAGGTGCGCACATGGGACAGGGAGCTAACGGACAGATCATCAAAACAAGTAATCATGTGGGTACGCATATCGATGGACAGATACACTTCTTCGGAAGCGGAAAGACCATCGGACAAGTGCCGATCGAAGACTGGATCGGGCATGGTGTTGTGGTCGATATCTCGGACGAGGTTGAGGATTACTCACTCTATTCACCTGATATGCTGAAAAGCAAAGCTGAGATCAAAAAAGGGGATATTCTTATCATCAATACAGGATATCACCGTTATAGCTGGGATCAGCCAGAGTCTGACGAAGTGCGTTATTTTGTGAAGCATCCGGGACCTGATCCGGATTTCCATACATGGGCTTTGGAAATGAAATTCAAATGGATTGGTGTGGACTGCGGAAGTGCTGACCATCCCATGAATACGATTATCCGCGACTGGCATCCAAAGAAATTTATTGAAGCTGACAATAAACTCAAAGCAAAATACAATCAATCATGGGACGAGATGTTCCCACTCGAGGAGTACTACCAGGTCATGCATCTGAAATTGTTCCCCAAAGGATTAGTTCATGCGGAAAACCTTGGCGGTGAGATCAACAAGGTGAATAATAAACGTGTTTGGATCGGATTGTTCCCGCTTCGCGGTCTTGAACTGGAATCATCAATGTGTCGTATAGTAGCTCTTGAACCCCCGAAGTAAAAAAAAGATATTCAATAAAAAAAAACTAAAGACAAAATACTAAAGATTTATTCTTATTACAATGAGAATGTTATTGTCATTAGTTCCGATAATCGGGAGGATTTAAAAATTATTGCGCTTTAGTTTATTTAAAGCGAAAGGATTATATGTCTATACTTCATGATTTCGAATATTATAACCCACGTAACATTGAAGAGGTCTTGCAGTTGCGCGCAGAATATCGTGATAAAACTCGCATCCTCGCTGGGGGCACCGATCTTGTTGTCCAAATGAAGGATAATATCATTGCACCGGATGTTGTGATCGATATCAAAGGTATCGAAGCATTTCACGAGATCACTTTTGATGAGAATATCCTTTTCATCGGTGCATGTATTACGTTCTCAGAATTGATTGAATCAGAGATTATTCAAAGATATTTTCCCTTGATCAAGGAAATGTCCTTAACCGTTGCATCGATGGGAATCCGCAACAGGGCAACAATGATAGGTAATATCTGCTCTGCTGTCCCGTCAGCTGATTCTGCACCGATCTTGCTCGTATATGATGCCGATGTCATTGTCAGAAGTGCTTCGAAAGATAGGATTGTACCGATTACAGAATGGTTTGCAGGTCCCAAAAAGACGACATTGAAGTCAGATGAAATTGTCACAGGAATTGCATTACATTTTCCCGAAAGAAAGCATGCTGGATGCTATGAAAGACTTGGACGGTACTCGGGTGAGGATCTTGCACAAGCAGGGATTTGTATCCTTGCATTTGATGATGATCAGTATCATGTAGCTTGTTGCGCTGTAGGTCCGATCCCAAAACGCTTATATCATATTGAAGAATTTCTTAATGGAAAAGTAATAGATCAGAATGTAATCCAAGAAGCAAAGCAGATAATGCTTAATAATATATTTCCGATCAGTGATGTACGGGCATCGAAAGAATATCGTGAACACATGATGGGTATAATGTTAGAACGGGGATTGATGAAAGCTGTTTCCAGGCTTCATGGAGGTGAAAATGCATAAGATCAAAATTACTCTTAATAATGAGAAACGTCTAGTCGATATCGAACCGCATGAAATCCTTCTCGATGTACTCCGAGAAAAACTCGGAGTTAAGAGTCCGAAGTGTGGATGCGATAGGGGTGACTGCGGTTCATGCAGTGTACTTCTTAACGGAAAAAGTGTTCGGAGCTGCTTGATTCTTGCTGTGGAAGTCGATGGACAGGAGATTGTTACGGTCGAAGGTATATCGAAAGATGGTTTGAGCAAAGTGCAGGAATCAATGATAGATAATAATGCCTTTCAATGCGGATTCTGTGCACCGGGTGTAATCATTTCTGCAACAGAACTTCTCAATAATAATCCACATCCAACACGAGAAGAGATAAAAGAAGCACTTTCAGGAAATCTATGCAGATGTACTGGTTATTTACCGATCCTTGAAGCTGTCGAAAATGCAACAAAGGAGGGTAATAATGAGTGATCTGAAATTCGTTGGTAAACCAATTGTTAGAATCGATGGTAAAGAAAAAGTTAGTGGTGCGACACACTTTACAGACGACCTGGAATATGGTTCAAACCTTCTTTATACGGCTCTCGTCGAAAGTACTGAAGCTCATGCACTTATCAAGCATATTGATATCTCTGAAGCTCAAAGGTTTCCGGGAGTGATTGCAGTATTCACGGGCAAAGATTTTCCCTACAAATTCGGGCTTTATATGAAAGATAGATATATCTTTGCTATGGATCGTGTAAGATTTGTCGGAGAGCAGATCGCTGCAGTGGTCTCTCGTGATAAACGAATTGCTGAACGCGCAGCTAAACTTGTAAAGGTCGAGTACGAAGCCCTTCCAGCATTACTCGATCAAATGGAAGCATTAAAAAAGGATGCTACACTTATACATCTTGATCTTGGTGACTATATACATGTTCCATGGTTTTTTCCTCAAGCAAAAACGAATATTGCCCACTGGCGTAAAACGAGACGAGGTGATATCAAAAAGGGATTTGCAGAAGCAGATTACATACTCGAAGATACATACAGTGTTCCGCGATATTCCCATTGTCCGATCGAAACGCACGCAGCGGTCGGTTTATGTGATTTGTCCGGCAGATTGACTGTATGGGCATCGTCGCAGTCACCACATACACAAAGAAATCTCTTTGCCGAAGCGCTTGCACCACTCGGTTTCACCCACAAAGACATACGTGTTATTGCACCTCCGATCGGTGGAGGTTTCGGTGGGAAAGCTGGTGTTTCCATGGAAATTCTCGCTGCTGCGATGGCAACAAAACTGAGAGGAAATCCTGTGCAGGTTATCTGGTCTCGGGAAAGAGAATTCTACAATACCTCACAACGACTTGGCGTTATTGCCAAACTCAAGATCGGTGCGAAAAAGGATGGCACATTTACTGCTATCGATCATAGATTATACTGGGATGCAGGAGCATCTGCCGAATATGGTGCAAATGTGGTAAATGCAATAGGGCTCTCTGCGACTGGACCATATCGATTCCCGATTATCTTCATTGATTCTGTCTGTCTATACACAAACCTCCCGCCATGTGGAGCGTATAGAGGATTTGGTTACTCGGAATTCATGTTCGGTTTGGAATCACATATAGATAGAATTGCTGCATATCTCAAACTCGATCCGGTTGCAATTCGTAAAAAGAATGCAATCAAAGAAGGTGATATCCTTGCATATGGTGTTCCCATGAATCCAAGCGGATTACATAAAGCGATCGAAGCAGTAGAAAAAGAAATCGAGTGGGGTAAGAAGGTCAAGTCTGATGATCCACATAAGGCGATTGGTAAGGGATTCTCGCTCATCTGGAAAGCACCTGCAATGCCGCCAAATGCATCGTCAGCAGCATTTGTAAAATTCAGCGAAGACGGAAGTCTGAATATTCTTGTATCCGGCATGGATATGGGACAGGGTTTTCTAACAGTCATGGCTCAGATAGCTGCTGAAATTCTTACTGTTCCTGTTTCGAAAATTCGAACAGAAAATCCTGATACTGATCGAAATCCCTACGAATGGCAGACCGTTGCTTCACACGTCACCTGGTCATGCGGAAATGCTGTCAAGAATGCAGCGATCAATGCACGAGATCAGATATTTGAGGTGATCGAAAGAGCATGTGTGCTTCCCAAAGAGCAATTATATCTGGAAGATGAAAAAGTAAAATGTAAAACAAAACCGGATTTCGAACTCCCCCTCAAGGATTTTGTGATAAACGGCATTCAGGCAAAGGACGGGACTTTTAGAGGTGGTCCAATATTAGGGAAAGGTATTTTTATGCCTGAGTTCACCTCTGCATATAGTGATCCGGAAACAAGTCAGGGTGGTCATCCTAATGTACATTACACCGTCGGCGCTGCGGCGATTATACTTGAAGTTGATAAAGATACGGGCAAAATGCATGTTAAAAAAGCTGTCGAAGCCATCGATGCCGGCAAAGCGATCAATCCAGATTTGGTGAAAGGTCAGATCACCGGAGGTTTGCTGCAGGGGCTTTCTACTGTACTTTATGAAGATATTCGGTATGATGACAAAGGGAAATTGCTCAATCCAAACTTCACTGATTATAAGATTCCAACGGCAAAGGATATTCCCGACGAGATCGTGCCTATCATAATAGAAGTTCCGCAGCCGGATGGTCCTTTTGGTGCACGTGGAGTTGGTGAACATACGATGATACCTGCAGCTCCAATGATAGCGAATGCATTGCAGGATGCACTCGAGATCAGGGTAAAAACTATGCCAATCACGCAGGAGAAAGTGGCTTTAACATATTTGAAAAACAAGGAGAAATAGATGTCCAAACCCTTTGAAGGAATAAAAGTTCTCGATCTGACACGTGTGCTGGCAGGTCCCTTTTGCACCATGGTATTATCAGATCTTGGCGCTGAAGTTATAAAAGTTGAAAGACCAAAGAGCGGTGATGATTCAAGGACTTTTGGTCCTTTTAAGAATGAGCAAAGTCTCTATTTTGTAAGCTTGAACAGGGCAAAGCAAAGTATCACTTTAAATCTGAAATCTGATGAAGCAAAACAAATTGTAAAAGACTTGGTGGCAGAGTTTGATGTGCTTGTCGAGAATTTTCGTCCCGGAACAATGGAAAAACTTGGTTTGGGTTATGATGTTTTGCATACAATAAATCCTCGTTTGATCTATGCCTCCACTTCAGGCTTCGGACAAACCGGACCTGACTCAAAAAAACCATCCTATGATCTCCTTGCACAAGCTCGCGGCGGCATGATCAGCATTACAGGATGGCCCAATACTCCTCCAACACGAGTAGGTATGTCAATCGGAGATATAACGGC
Source organism: Candidatus Cloacimonadota bacterium (assembly GCA_016932035.1). NCBI lineage: Bacteria > Pseudomonadati > Candidatus Cloacimonadota > Candidatus Cloacimonadota bacterium. Next base: position 24,861 of record JAFGDR010000036.1, on the reverse strand, counting down.
GAGTCTCTTTACTGCAGTTGGAATCGGTGCAGCACTCTATCAAAGGGATAAAACCGGAAAAGGACAGCTCATCGATGTTGCAATGCTTGATTGCCAGGTTGCAATTCTTGAAAATGCCCTTGCCCGTTTCCAGGTTGATGGAACATCACCAACACCGATTGGAAACAAACATCCCACGGTCAGTCCATTCCAGGCGTTTATGGCAAAGGATGAGTATTTTGTGCTTCCGATCGGAAATGATAATCTCTGGCAAAAATTCTGTTATGCTGTTGGAAAAGAGGATTGGGCATCTGATCCAAATTACATTAAAAATGTTGATCGAAATAATAAAATGGATACACTGATCCCAATGCTGGAAGAGCTCTTTCTCACAAAGAAAGCGTCAGAATGGATCGAACTTCTGGAGAGTAAAGGCATTCCGGTTGGTCCGATCAATAATATTGAAAAAATCATGAATGATCCCCAGATTCATGCACGCAATATGATCGTCAATGTCGATGACGAGAAAGCCGGTTCAATCAAAGTTGCCGGGAATCCTATAAAGATGACATCGCTCCCGAACGAGAAAAAACGGAATCCTGCACCGAAATTAGGCGAACATACAAAGATAGTGCTGGAAAAATATCTTGGTTATAATGATCAAAAACTGGCTCAACTAGAAGAAAATGGTGTGATTTAATTGAAATATCTTTCAGAATGTTCTTTATCAACAATTATCAATCAGATAAACCAAGGGAGTATAACTCCTGAAAAACTTATTGAGGATTTGTGTGACAAACTGGATACATGGGATTCAGCAATTCATGCTTTTTTACCCGAAAAAGGACGACGAAAACGCCTTAATAAAGATATAAAGGAACTATATGAGCGATTTCCGGATCCAAAAGATCGAGCCGTTCTCTTTGGAATACCTATAGGAGTTAAAGATATATTTCGCGTCGATGGCTTTGAAATGAAAGCAGGTTCGAGGCTTCCTGCAAGCGAGTTTGAAGGAAAAGAAGCTGCGTCAGTGACAAGATTGAAAGATGCAGGTGCAATCATTTTGGGGAATACGGTCACAACAGAATTCGCTTATTTTCAACCAGGACCAACAAGAAATCCGCACAATCCGAACCATACACCGGGCGGATCGAGCAGCGGTTCTGCAGCAGCAGTTGCCGCAGGATTCTGTCCTTGTGCACTTGGTACGCAGACGATCGGGTCTATTACTCGACCGGCAGCGTATTGCGGTGTGTTTGGTTTTAAGCCAAGCACAGGTAGAATTCCAAACGATGGCTTGATCCCATTTTCACTTACAGCAGATCAAATCGGCTTTTTCATCCAGGATTTTGACAGCATACATACCGTTTCTTCAGTTCTTTGCAACGATTGGAAAACCGGAACATATTTAGCAAATCAAAAGCCTGTTATAGGAATTCCCAAAGGACGATATATAAAACAAGCTTCTGAAACGATTCTCAATGGCTTCAACAAAAAGATAGACCAGATCAGAAATTCAGGTTTTTCAATGATCGAAGTACCTGTTTTTGAAAACATTGATGAGATCAATTCGATGCATAAGGATATGATCTCCTATGAATTTGCTCGTGTTCATAAAGATTGGTATTCTCAATACAAAGAACTATATAGCTTACACTCAAAAAAACTGATTGAAAATGGTAATTCAGTAACTGAAGATAGTTATAAAAAAGCTAAGGCTGGCATAATTATTCTGAGAGATCACCTTTCGACAATCATGAAGAGAGAAGGTATTGATATTTGGATTTCACCGTCGGCAACTTCTCTTCCACCAAAAGGTCTCACTTCGACCGGTGATCCTGCAATGAGCTTACCTTGGACGTATGCAGGTATGCCGACATTATCGATTCCTATTGGTGAGATCAATAGTTTACCACATGGTTTGCAGATCGCAGGTGAATTCGAGGAAGATGAGGAATTATTGATTTTTTCAAAAAGTCTTTCAATGATTTAGCATTACATATCAGAAGAAAATAGTCATTGAATTTAGATAAAATATATCAAAAGAGGTCATCGTGAAAGATCTTAACGGTAAAACCTTTATCATCGGTTTTCAGCAGATGTTCGTGATGTTTGGAGCAACCGTATTGGTACCGCTTCTAACCGGGCTGGATGTAGGAGTTACACTTTTCTGTGCAGGCATTGGCACGGTTCTTTTTCATATTATCACAAAATTTAAAGTACCAGTATTCCTTGGATCTTCATTTGCATTTATTCCGGGTATCATCGCAGTTTCAACAGCAAAAGGCGGATCGTTGCCGGAAGCGCTGGGCGGCATTGCGATCGCCGGTCTTGTGTATGTGGTCGTTGCGATCATTTTCAGGTTCATCGACGTCCGCACCCTGCACAAAATCCTTCCCCCTCATGTGACTGGACCGATGATCATTCTCATTGGTCTGATCCTTGCACCTGTTGCGATCAGTAATGCAAATGGAACAAATTCAGCAGCGATTGTACAACAGATCGGGAAAAACGGTTGTTGGGGTATTGCGCTGTTCACTTTTGCTGTTGCGATCTTCGTGAGGATATTCTTCAAAAGTATAGGAAAGAAATTCCTCTCAATGTTGCCCGTCCTCTTCGCACTCGTGGCTGGATATGTCCTTTCAATTATTATCGGGATCGTTGATTTTACTTCCATCAATCAAGCATCATGGTTTGGGCTGCCGAAATTCTCCCTTCCGGTTTTTACCACACGTGCGATTTCAATCATTGTACCCATCTCCATTGTAACAATCGTTGAGCATTTCGGGGATATCCTTGCTATTGGTAATGTTGTAGGTAAAGACTTCTTCAAAGATCCGGGTATTCATCGAACCTTGATGGGGGATGGACTTGCCACGTCTCTCTCTGCGATGATCGGCGGACCTGCAAATACTACGTATAGTGAAAATACCGGGGCAGTTGCACTTACCGGAAATTATAATCCTCTTACTATGCGGATAGCTGCGGTGTGTGCGATCGTGTTATCGTTGGTACCAAAATTTACATCCATCATTTCAACAATTCCCGGACCAGTCATTGGTGGCATCTCGATTCTGTTGTTCGGTATGATCTCTTCGATTGGTATAAAAAATATGATCGATAATAACGTCGACCTAACCGATCCAAAGGTTCTTATGATTACAGCTGCGATGCTCGTACTTGGACTTGGTGGGGCAAAGTTCACGCTGGGAAATTTTGAACTTGAAGGTCTGGGACTTGCTGCAATTGTTGGTGTTATACTTAATCTTATTTTAAATTTCAAGGAAATCAACAAAAAGCTGCCCCAATAAAAATTTGATAAAATAATATTTTACACAAAACTTGACCGGTTACATAAAGTAATAGTAGTAAATTCGAGTTTGCATATGGTGTAATCATTAAAAATAATAAGAGGTAAGAATTTGAAAAAAGAATTTTATATCTTGTTGTTTCTTACTGTTGCCTTATTGTTCAATCAACTTCTTCTATCAGCAGAAAACATCAATAGTATTAAAGTAGGTGTTTACAACAATTATCCTAAAGTCTATATCAATGAACATGGACAAGCTTCTGGAATTTTTCCTGAAATTATGGCAGTGATTGCTGAAAAGCAGGGATGGGAAATTATTTTTGTCGAAGGAACATGGAATGAAGGTTTGAAACGTCTCGAGGACGAGGAGATCGATGTTATGGTCGATGTTGCCCTTTCTGATGAAAGAAAGTTGAAATATGATTTTAATCTTGAGTCAGTCCTTGTGAGCTGGGGATGTATTTACTCACGAACTGGTAAAGATATCAATACAATACTCGATCTTGAAGGTAAAAAAATTGCTGTTATGAAGAACAGTATTCTCACGAATGGTCAGGAAGGAATCGTAAATCTAGTGGAATTGTATGGCGTTAATTGCATCTTTGTCGAAGTTGCCGATTACTATGATGTGTTCAGTTTGATACAGCAGGGAGAAGTTGATGCCGGTGTTACAAATCGACATTTTGGCGCTGCATTTGAAGATCAATATAATGTCAGGATGACCAATTTAATATTTTATCCCACACAGCTACGTCTTGCTTTTCCAAAAGATTCAGATCGCTCTGCTTACTTTATTCCTCGTATTGATGAAGTGCTTCGCGAAATGCAAAAAGACACAGATTCAGAATACTACACCATTCTTGCTAAGTATAATCTCTATCCCAAAAAAGGTATTCCCGAATGGATCATACCACTTCTTGCAGGTTTGTTAGGTATTGCGATATTTTTTACCATTGTCTATATGATGGCAAAGTGGCGTATCAAGCAGCAAACACGAGCATTACAGAGCACAAATGAGGTGCTGAAGCAGGAGATCGCCGAACACCAACGAACTCTGAGAGAACTTGCACTCAGCCGGGAGAATTATCGAAATTTTGTTGAAAACATTCCCGGACTCGTCTATATGTATGATCAGGATGAAGATGGCACCAGAACACCAGTTATAACAACAAACCGCAATGAAGAATTCCTTGGGAAAGAAGTGGCTGGTATGATCAAAGAGAATTACAGCAGCTTCTTTGATCAAATTCTGCCTGAAGATAAAGAACGAATACAAGAACTTTCAAAAGAAGTGGAGGATACAGATCAAGCATTCAATTATGAGTATCGAGTACAGATTTCTGATGATGAGGTCAAATGGTTCAGATCGATAGGACGAGTTAAAAACCTCACAAATGGTAAAAAGAGATGGCAGGGAGTCATTCTTGATATTAATCAAAGAAAGCAAGCTGAAGAAGATCTTGAAATAGCTGCCAAAAGATGGCAAACAACTTTTGACTCATCAAATGATGCTATTTGGATTCTGGATACAGATCAACGTATTTTGCAGGTAAATGAATCTGCATTGAGGATTTTTGAAACCACAAAGGATAAGTTAGTTAACACATTTTGTTGTCAAGCTATTCATAATTCAAAAAATCCAATTCCTGATTGCCCATTCGTACGGATGACTAAATCTAAAAAAAGAGAAGTTAAAGAATTAAAACTGCCAAAAGAACGCTGGGTTCTGGTAACAGTAGATCCAATTTTTGATAATCAACATAACATTGTAGGTGCAGTGCATAATGTACGAGATATTTCAGAACGGAAGAAAATCGAACATGAACTGGAATTATATCGAGAACAGTTGGAAGAGATCGTAAAAACAAGAACAGAGGATCTTGAGAGAAAAACAAAAGAACTAGAAAAAGCTAATATTGACCTCCAGGAAGCTGATCGACTGAAATCTATATTTCTTGCAAGCATGAGTCATGAACTAAGAACTCCTTTGAATTCAATAATTGGTTTCACAGGAATACTTCTCATGGGAATGGTCGGTGAACTATCAGATGAACAAAAAACCCAGCTGAAGATCGTGAAAAGTAGTGCAAATCACTTATTGGAACTCATAAATGACATACTCGATATCTCAAAAATTGAAGCAGGGAAAGTAGAACTTCATAAAGAAGCATTTATGATGAATGATATAATCACAGAGGTGCTGGATACGTTCAAACACAGTGCAGATGACAAAGGATTAGAACTCAAAAGACATTTAGGTGAAAATATTGAAGTCTATACAGATATGAGAAGATTCAAGCAGGTAATTTTCAATCTTGTTGGGAATGCGGTCAAATTTACGGATAAAGGAACCGTGAGTGTCACTACTGAACTCAAGGATAACAGAGAAGTGGATATTATTGTTAAAGATACAGGGATTGGTATCAAGAACGAAGATATGGGAAAACTTTTTGAACCATTTCAGCAAATCGATTCTGAACTTACAAAAAAGCGAGAAGGCACCGGTCTTGGTCTTCATTTAACAAAGAAGATCATGAACCTTTTGAACGGAAAAATTCATGTGGAAAGTACTCCCGATGAAGGCACAACATTTATTATAACATTTCCACATATAATAAAGGAAAATAATAATGAAGACAGTATTAGTAATTGAAGATAACGAAGCAAATCTATATCTTATACGCTTTATGCTTAAACAAAATAATCTTGAGGTGATCAGCACAAGTAAGGGAATTAAAGGTGTTGAAATTGCGCTAAAAGAACAACCAGATCTCATTATCATGGATATTCAACTGCCTGATATCAATGGGCTTGAAGCCACCAGAAGAATCAGGAAAGATGAAAAGGGAAAGGACTTAAAAATAGTTGCACTGACGTCATATGCTATGGCAGGAGACCGTGAAAAGGCATTACAAGCCGGATGCACAGGTTATATGGAAAAACCAATAAATCCAGAACTGTTTATTAAGGAACTCAAAAAATATTTATAGCTTTCGAAAGGAAGTAATGATGAAAATTTTAGTGATCGATGACAAAGACGATGCCAGATACTTTTTGAAAGTATTGTTTGAAGGTAAAGGTCATGGAGTTCTAAGTGCCACAAACGGGAAAGAAGCCCTGGATATCCTAAAAGAAAAAGCAGTCGATCTCATTATCAGCGATATCCTCATGCCGGATATGGATGGATTTGAGTTTTGTAAGACCGTGAAAAATGATAAGAAATTGAAGTATAAACCCTTTGTTTTCTATACTGCTACATACGTTGATAAGAAGGATGAAGAATTTGCACTCGGTCTTGGCGCTGACTTGTTCCTCAGAAAACCCATGGATCCTGATACTCTTATAAAAGAACTCAGCGGGATCATGAAAGAAATTGAAGACAAGACCTACAAACACCAGGAAATGAAGCTGAAAACGAACAAAGACATCTATCAACTCTATAATCGCAGGTTGATCAAAAAATTAGAAGATAAAATCGTACAATTGGAACAAGAGATAGAACGGCGATCACAAGCAGAGATGAAACTGCGAAAGGCATTGCATGAAAAAGAAGTCCTCCTTAAAGAGTTATATCATCGCACACGAAACAATATGCAGGTCATTATCGCGATGCTGAGATTATATTCATCAAAGCTTTTTGATGCATCATGGAATGAAGAAACCATTGAAGATATTATCAGCAAGATCAGGACAATGGCATTGGTACACCATAAACTGTATGAGTCTCAGGATCTCTCACACGTTAACCTTCGTGATTATTTTGAAAGCATGCTTCAGATACTCAATGAAAGTCATGGAGAAGTACTCGATACATGTGAAATCAAGACGGAACTCGAAGAGATACAGGTACTTCTGGACACTGCCATCCCGCTGGGATTTATCGTCAATGAACTCATTACGAATGCCTGCATGCATGCGTTCCCAGATGAAAAAAGGGGAATTATTAAGATCTCCCTTGGCAGGAATGATATGAATCAGATAGTGTTATCAGTTCAAGATAATGGTATAGGACTTCCGGAGGATTTCGATATGCAGTCTAGTGATAATGTTGGGCTTTCTATTGTATCTACTATGGTTGAAAAGCAGTTACGGGGAGTGATCGAATACAAAACCGGGACAGGCTTACAATGGAACATAACACTTGATAAAGAGATCTATTCAGAAAGAGTGTGATTAATCAGTACAATGAAAATTCTTATTGTTGAAGATGAAACACTCATAGCTCTTAATATCAAGAGATTTCTCGAAAGAAAGGGCTATACGGTACTTACACCGGTTGCTTCGGGTGAGGATGCACTCAATACTATTCAGATAGAACATCCTGATGTGATGCTTCTTGATATCCGCCTTACCGGTGAAATGACAGGTCTGGATGTTGCCAGAAAAATGATTGATTTAGGAGAAGTCCTGAATATCGTTTTTATGTCCGGTTATGTTACCCATGAAGTAGTTAAAGAAGCTTTAGAACTTAAACCTCTTGATTTTTTGGAAAAACCTATTGATGTGCATAAAGTAGTGACAATATTAAGTAAGATTTAATTGTAAAATATAGGAAAAATATACTCTCTCTAAGGGGAAATAAGGAATATTAAGATCTGAAAAGGTGTTAGGGTGATAATTTCAAAGAATGTAACAATTCTTCATTATTCTTTTTATCGGCGACTAGTCTTTTCAATTGAATTATTGCATCAGTTTTATCCAGTCTCAGCAGATTGTTACGAAGCCGATGTATTGTAATGAGCTGATCCCCAGGTATCAGAAGTTCTTCCTTTCTTGTGCCGCTTTCTCGAAGATTTATTGCAGGATAGATTCTCTGATCAGCGATCTCACGATCAATAATTATTTCACAATTACCAGTCCCTTTGAATTCCTGGAATATCATCTCATCCATGCGCGAGCCCGTATCCGTGAGAATGGTTGCAAGTATCGTGCATGAGCCGCCATCCTGAATATTTCGCGCCAGCCCGAATAATTTTCGCGGCAGTTCCAGTGCAGTTGAACCCAATCCACCGGACATCGTTCTACTTTGAGGATTCCTCTCACTGCTGTTATATGCACGCCCCATTCGAGTGAGACTATCCAGCAGAATAACCGTATCATTGCCGCATTCCAGCTCAACTCTGATATGATTGATCAGAAAATCAGAAAGTGCAACATGGGATCGTAAACCCTGATCGAATGAGCTGAAAAAGACCTGTACATTTGTGTTTTGCTTAAATGAAGTTACCTCTTCAGGACGCTCATCGATAAGAAGTACGATAACACGTACTTCCGGATTGACAGAGGTTAACGATGTGGCGAGTTGCTCAAGAAGGATTGTCTTACCTGCACGTGGAGGAGAAACGATCAAGCCACGTGTGCCCTTGCCGATCGGGATCATGAGGTCGATAATGCGGAGTGAGTCAAATTCTGAAACATCAAGATTGAATTTTTTATCGGGATTGGTTGCAGTGAGTTCATGGAATTGCCTTCTATTTTTAAAATTATCAGGTTCCATGCCGCAAACCGATATGAGCTTTTCGATATTCCTGCCATGTATTTCGCATGCGATTCGCGCACCGCTTACTAATTTATACTGTGATATTAAGCGATTGGGGAAATTATAGTATGCGTCATTTTTGTCAAAAGGTGTTTTCCACAGCACTGCCTTATGATCGTTTGAGATGTTCAGTAATCCTTGAAAAATTTTTGTTGTCATTGGACTGACTTTGTTTGTGAGTAAATTACTGTCAAGAACGGAAAGATTTAACCACTCGGCAAGAAATGGTTATTTTATTTCAATTTGTTTAATCTATAAAGTAAATGATTCTCTTTCAATTATAACTTTACATTATTATAATTCCAACCCACCCTTCACAATATCCAAAATCCTTTGTGCAAGTGCGTGCTTCGTGTCCCTTCCTTTGAACTGCACTTCGCCTTTTGCATTTATCACAAATATCTTATTATCATCGCTCTGGAAGCCGGAATCCGGTTCTTTCACGTCATTGGCAACGATGTAGTCTGACTGAACCTGTTTGAGACGCTCATACGCCTTTGCTGTGAGCTGTTTTTCGTTCAATCCGTGTTCTGCCTTAAATGCAACCAGAACGGTGGCTGGTGATAGTTTTTTTACCTTTTCAATAATTTTCTCGGTTGGTGATAGTTCAATTGAGAAATCTTGTGAGGAGGGGAGTTTTCCCTCTTCCTGTTTCTTCATTTTCCAGTCCGCAACTGCGGCAGCGCTGATGAACACATCCACATTGTTCTCTTTCATAGCTTTAGTAATGGCATCGAGCATCTCGTTTGTTGTTTCAACTGGAATTAAGTAACAACCGGCTGGAGGTACCAATTTGGTCGGTCCGCTAACTAGAATACAGTGTGCACCTCTACGAACTGCATCTTTTGCCAGAGCAAAGCCCATTTTGCCGGAACTTTTATTGGTAATGTAGCGTACATCGTCTATGTATTCGATGGTGGGTCCGGCAGTTACCAGCACAGTCATATCCTGCAAGTCCTTTTTATAGAGATTGTTTATAACCATTTCCACCATGGTGTGCACGCTTGCGATCTTTGCTTTGCCTTCTTCGCGCACCGGTTCGATTACATTGATATTTGCTTTTTTCAACTTCTCGATATTTTCCAAAATGAAGGGATTCTTATACATGCTCTCATGCATGGCAGGCACGATCATCACAGGAATACCTGAGCCGATAGCAGAGGTTACGGTGGAAAGCACAGGTGTATCATCGATACCGCATGCGATTTTGCTGAGGGAATTACCTGTTGCAGGTGCAACGAGGATCAGATCGCAGCTTTCTTTGTGTTCGCCAGCTAACCAGATATGCTCGATCTTACCGGTGAGTTCGGTTGCAACGGGATTGCCGGTTGCCCATTCGAACATTGCAGGTGTAACCAGTTTTGTGGCTTCCTCACTCATGATAACAAATACTTCTGCACCGTGACGCATGAGTTCACGTGCCAGATCAACACTGCGGAGACAACCCACGCTTCCGGTAATGCCCAGAGCAATTCGTTTGCCCTGCAGCCCATTTCCTTTTGTTCCGATTATATCTTTGCTTGGATGCATGATAACACCTCTTTTATGTCATGAATAAATGCACTAATTACTTTTTTGGTTACTGACGGACGCAGTACGATTCGCAGATGTTTCGTAAAGAGTGAGATTGCCCAGCCCTTATCGCGAAGCGCTTCTGCGAACTCGACAATGTTGTATTTCGTAGATGTTACCCCAACGATGTTGATGGTTGGTTCCTGAATAGGGGAGATTTCTTTGATCTTATTAAGTTCTGAAAGGAGATAATCGCGAACGTGCAAGCATTGCTTGATGATGTCGTTGTACCCCTCGTAGCCGAGATAGTTCAGCATACCCCACACTGCAATTACCGAAGCACCGGATCGGGAGCTGACAAAAGTGGTTTGAGCCGTATGACCTCCCGAGAGATAGCTGACACTCCACTCGATCTTTTTGGTCAAATCTTTATTTCTGAATAATATTCCACCTGCTGGAATAGGGCACATGCCCATCTTGTGGGGGTCGATCGTGATCGAAGTAACACCGGGGAGAGCGAAATCGAAGTCAGCAACATCATATCCCATATCCTTCATAAATGGAATTACAAAACCGCCAAATGCCGCATCAATATGCAGGTACAGGTTATATTTCAGGCACAGAGCAGAAAGTTCAGCAATCGGATCAATCACACCGAGCTCGGTGGTCCCTGCTATGCCGACGATGCAGAACGTGTCGTTATCTATAGCTTTTTCTGTCTCTGCAATATGGATCTGGCGATTTTTATCAACATGGATGGTTTTTACCTTCAAATTTAAAATATTTGCACTTTTATACAGAGAAAAATGTGCGGTTTCGGGCACGATAATCGTATGCTTACCGGAAAGTTCCCTATATGCCCACAATGCCAGGAAGTTAGCTTCAGTGCCGCCGGTTACGATATTTCCATAAGCATCCGGATTGTGCAGCAATTCACCAAGGGAAGCAATGACCTCTTGCTCTAATTGAACAACACCGGGAAACAGGTTTGCATCGCCGATGTTCCTGTCGATGAATTTCGAGAATAATTCTTGTGCAAAGGTGTTCGGATAGGTGCACATGGTGCTGATCACATTGCCTTTTTTGTATGATTTGTCGTGTTTGAGCACTGATTGGATCAGTTCGAGTACTTCTGTTTTCGGGAGGGAAGTTCTATTCATATACATGTTCCTTTTGAGGATAGCTGCCGTCTTTTACGTCTTTTTTAAATGCGTTTACGCTTTCAGATATGATTGTAAAAAGGTTTGCATAATTTTTTACAAATTTGGGATGAAATGCTGGATCCATACCGAGTAGATCATTGATCACGAGTACCTGCCCATCGCAAAATCTTCCAGCGCCGATACCGATGGTCGGGATTGACACGCTTTCCGTGATCTCTTTACCAAGCTGTTCCGGGATCGATTCCAAAACAAGCGTGAATGCACCTGCCTGCTCGATCTCTTTTGCTTCTCGCAATAACCGGTCATGATCCTTTGGTTTTCTGCCCACAACCTTGAATGATTCATAGGTTTGAGGAAGTAGCCCGATATGTCCCTGAACAGGAATGCAGTTCTCTACGAGATAGTTGATGGTTACGGGATAGTAACCCTCCAATTTGACCGCATCAGCACCCGCTTCGATGAAACGATGTGCGTTTTCACATGCAATTTCTTTTGTGCCGTAGGAGTGGATCGGCATGTCTCCAACAATTGGTATATTTCCAGCTCCCTTTGAAACAGATTCTACATGATAAAGCATTTGTTCCATGGTCACATTCTTCGTAGTGGAATCACCCTGGAAAACCATACCGAGACTATCTCCAACAAGAATAAGATCGATGCCCACGGACGAGAATATTTTCGCCATCTGGAAATCATAGCAGGTTATCATGACCAGCTTGTCTTTGCCTTTAATCTCTTTTATTTCTTGTATATTCATAATGTTCTAATTTCTAAATCCTAATTTCTAATGTCGAATAAAATATCAAAATGCGAATATCTCATTTCCAAATCAATTTCAAATATCAAAAGCAAAATTTTCATTTTTTCTTTGATGTAATAATGATCGATGAGAATATTAAATTGAGTTCAAGGGCTTTTTTCCACAGATTTCTTGCATTGTCTTTACAATCTGCTGATGCTTTTGAGATCATTCTCATCACAGTATTTAGATTCTCCTGATTTCGTCATTTATTATAGCCATATTTTTCCATGTATTTGATTGCATCGTAGAGGAATTCATTATAAGGAACCGAAATATGATGTTTCTTTGCTCGTTGTATGATCGCACCTGTTATGTAGTCGAGTTCTGTTTTTTTGCCTTTTTTGATGTCCTGGTACATTGAAGAGTAGTTGTGATACTGATGCAGCCGGTCGATCGTTTTGATGACCTTATCCCGCGGAACCTGATAGCCCTCTTTTTCAGCAACAGCAAGCACTTCGTCGATCACTCTTTCAACAAGTCCTCTGATCTCAGGTTTGGAAAGCATAAATGAGCGGATCTGCAGTAAAGCTGTGAGAGGGTTCACAAATGCATTGATAGAAAGTTTGAGCCACTCTTCTGATTTGATATTATCAGAAATCCTTGTAGCGAAACTGCTTTTTTTAAAGATGTCATAAACCTTCTGAGCCGAGGGTGTATTTTCAAGAACGACCTTGCCCCAGGAAGTACGTACTTCACCGGGTCGTATAATCTCTGCTCCGATACCGGTCACAGCACGAATGATTTCATTTGGAAGTATATTCTCAACTTCTTCTTTAACTCCGATCCCGTTCTGTATCAGCATAAAAACTGTATCCTTTTTAACAATGGAAGCCAGATCAGTAAACACTGTTTTTACATCGTATGCCTTGGTAGTTACAAGTATAAGTGAATTCTCAGGAATTATTTTTAACTCTCTTGTAGTGAGCACATTACTCATGAGGGTCTGAAAACCGGAAAGGAGAATGCCATTCTTCTGGATGACCTTAAAATGATCCTTGAGATGATGTCCTTTCTTGCCCACGAGTGTAACATTATATTCTCGTGAGATCGCAGCCGCAAGATAGGTTCCGATCGCACCGGCACCGATTATGATGATATTCATGAAAGCTCCTTTAATCGGAAAATGATACGTTGTAATGATTCATTAAGGATTTTTTTGTTATCATAACTTTCAATGATCTTCTGTAATTGTTTTTCGGAATATTTCTTCATTTCGCGAATTCGCTGTGTCATGAGAGGGACAGTACGAATTATGTTGTCAATAATTGATATCTGGGCTTTCTTTGGTGTTCGTGATAGGGGATTGAGGTCGACAGTTATGACCTTTTTGCCTGATGCAACAAGCGCTTCGGTACGATCACCGTCCTCAAGTGGAACAAATACGACATCTGCTATGTATATGCCTTTTTTAGATACAATTCTACGTTCACTTTGGAGTTCTTGAATCTGGACAGTCTCATCATCTCCAATGCCCAGCACTTCTTTTGCACCGTGTTCAACCATATGCTTGAGAAGTGCATCCTCACGCTCTTTTGTACGATAAAAGAGATTGATCTCCATTGGCATTTGCGCAGTTTCACTCAATTCCACAACGTCATCCGGGCAGAGTGCTGCAACATTTCCATTGAGAGAAAATACCGGGTGTTCGGCAAGAAGTATCATGGCGCAAGCAGCTTCAATCGCTTTTTCTGCAAAGGGTTGTGTTTTTTCACCTAAAAGGTAATCGAAACATTCACCTCTACCCTGTGCGATAAGCCCGGCTTTGGCAACAAGCCCGTTATCAAAACCGTCGATGAGACGCTCTCGAATATGCATTGATCTTGCGCGCGGATGAGAATCCGGAATGTTAAATTTCATGGGGACCTCCTGTGCTGATCTTCGATACATAGGTTGTTCCGAATTCTTTTAACAAATCGTGCAGCTTATGAGAATCATTACCAGTTTGAATACTGAAAACACTCTCTCCGAACAAAGGCATGCTGCATATAAATCCTTTATGTTTCATCTTTTGTATGATCTCCGTAACATGCTTTGTCATGATATCAAGTTTTTGAACAAACCATTGTGAACGTTCGAGAAAGTGGTCTACAGAAGGTTCTTTTAGCAGATCAATAACACATTGCTTTCCGTACTTGAGGACCTTTTCCATAAGCGTTTTATCGGTTAATGCCTTCTGTGTCTGATACGGACCAAAATACAGTATGATGACATCATAATCCTTGTCAAGAGGAACTTTTTCGACTTTACCGAAACCCGGACCACCAAATTCAACACGAATCTCAAGTCCTCCGGCAATCTCAGCCATGACGGTTCCCAATCCACCTTTATTCTCGACATCTGCAATATGAGCATGTTTGTAGCATTCTTCATCTGAAATATCGATTCCGCATGCATTTCTCAGGGCAATTGCTGTACTGAGTGCTCCGCTTCCGCTTGTACCGAAACCTGCGCTGACAGGCATCTCCATTGTATGAGCGATCTCAATTTTGTACTTCCGGCTTGAATATTTCTCAAGAAATGATTGAACAAGCCAGTTTGTAAGCAGTGCATCAGTGGGTTGACCATTCATGAAAACGGAAATTTCGATTTGTGATGAAGGAGTAACCTCAACAAATGTTGTTGTACCACGGGATAGGTTTACACCAGCTCCCAGAGAACTGCTTCGAAGAGGATCAGTATCAATATGGGAATAAAAGAAGCCCGTGATATGATTTGGAGCCCAAGCTTGCGACGTTCTGAGATCATTCATTGGATAGATTCTTTGTGTCCTCAACAAAAGCCGATGTTAGCTCTTTCAAATCCGTAAGCCGTTTTCTCAACTGCTTGAGCGCTCTCTTACTTTCATAGCTTTCCATATCGATCTGAACATTATCTTTTGAAGAAATATCTTCAACAGTCCGGAGTGCTTTTTTTGCACCTTTGATCTTGAACTTCTTTTCATAGAGCAAATACTGGATCTTTTTTAGAAGCTCGATATCCTTCTGCGTATAACGTCTGTTGGAGCCTTCTTTGCGCTTTGGGTTGAGTTGAGGGAACTGCGTTTCCCAGAATCTCAATACGTGCGGTTTAACATCCAGAATATTACACACTTCGCTCATGGTGTAGTAGTATTTTGTTTTTTGAAATCTAATAGTCATCGTACTCTCTTCATAACAAATAATGGTAAGATTATCGAAATTATTATGATTACGACACTGAACCAGAAACAGATCGGAGCAAAAATATATCCGAATTTCACGAATATCGTTTTTGCATTTCCCTGTCGCACAGTCAGTGTGCTTGTTATATTTATTTTCTCGTAAACATCGGTTTTTATAACAGTTTCTCCCTTTGGATTAATAACATAAGAGATTCCTGTATTTGCTGCTCGAATGAGTGGAAGACGCGTTTCAACAGCCCGCATCTTAGTATTATTAGCATGCTCATGGGGGAGGACGGTGTTTTTAAACCATGCATCATTTGTGATCACCACAAGCACATCCGATCCTTTCTTAGCATACCTGCGTGAAATCTCAGGGAAAACACCTTCAAAGCAGATCATGAGTGAAAATTTCAGATTGTTAATCATATAAAGGGGATATTCAGTTCCGAATTCAAAGTTCGCCTGTCCAAACTGGAGTTTTTCAAGGATGGGGAATGTGCTCAGGAGGGGTATCCTTTCACCAAAAGGTACAAGCCTGATCTTATTGTATTTTTCATGATATGTGCCGCTGGTATCAATCAGTGTTGCACTATTGTAGTATTTATATTTCCGTTTGTCGTTTATAATCTCAACTGAATAATCGGGGAAACCAACAAGGAGATCGATCTTATTTTCCTGAGCGAATTTCTGTATCCTTCTCTTGAAGGTGTATTCATGAAGAAGATTTGTGGGTATTGCAGATTCGGGTAGAATTACTATGTCGACTTCATTCACCTGCGCAAGAATGCGTACCTGGTTTTCATACTCATCAACGGTGGGAACAAGGTTTTCCGGTTTCCATTTATCTTCCTGCATAATATTGAGTTGTACGATCCCGATCTTCAGATCAGTGCTTCTTAGTTTTATGGTCTTATCCCGAAAAATGCCGTAACCAAACCAGAAAGAGAAAATAATAAGTAATATTATCAGATTCTTCGATTTTCTATTGAAAACCTTGAACAAGAAGACGTTGACAACCAATACAAGAAGACTCAATCCGTATATTCCTAAGATGTCTGCTGCCTGGATCAAAAGGTAATAGTTTGATAGTGAATAGCCAACGTTGAGCCAAGGGAAATTCAAGGATCCAAGCGTCAGTAAATATTCGAATCCTACCCATATTACGGGGAAAAGCCAGAGAAAAATCTTAGGAAAACTTTCGTGAACTTTACGAAGAAAGACAGAGAGAACAGAAAAGTAAAGAGGAAAAGCAATAAGCAGTCCGACGAATGCAATAAGTTTTACATTAAATACCGCATATAGCGTAATAAGTGTTATAAAAAGTCCAAAAAGAAAACCAAATATGAAGGCCTGTTTTGGTGTTGCTTTGGTGATGAAATAAAGGTAGGGAACAAAGGCGAATAAACAGAGAAATCCCACTCCGATATCAATGAACGACAGACCGAAAAGCAAGCTTGCAAGAAGAACGAGTATGAAATTTTTCATAAATTTTTCTTTTGATAAATTTTTTTACAACTCGTATTTTGCATAAAAAATTTGTAAAGTAATTCTTAAGAAAAAAAGATTATATGGCTAATTATCAAGTAGTTGGAATAAATAGAGTTTGTTGCCATCCAGAATGCAAACTGTTTTGGAAAATACAATTATTGCTTTAGGTTTGATGTTCGGGATCAGTTCAGTTATATTACCCAAATGTAGTTGAACATCTGACGTTCTTCTGGCAACATAGAGTTCGGCGTTCGCATCAATATAGTAATAGAAATCCTTGGTTGATGTGATATCTACTACAGGATTCTTTGGTGATATTTCATGCAGTAAACCGCCAAATCCGTCGATCATGAAAATCGTATTATTGCCCGTATCTTGAATATAATTTACATCCAGAGACGCAGATATTTTCTTGGGATCGTCAAGATAGAATTTCCCGAATTTAAATCTTATACTATTTTGTTTTATATAACAAAAAACCTGGTTCGAAGAGCTGTCATAGATGAGAAGTTCACCTGTATCCAGAACTGCAATGAGTTCGGGATCTGTCATGTCCATCGGAGAGAATGAGTTAACGAATTGACCAAAATCATCAAATTGAACTACAATATTTATTACATCATCAACCACGAATATATTTCCAAAACTATCAACAGCAAAATCGGAAATATGAACAAACTGACCAGCATCAAATCCGAATTCACCTATGCGTTGCAGTATTTTCCCCTTTTCATCAATACGATAGAGCATGTTCTTTGTTTTATCGAGTACAACAAAAGTATGAGTATAATTACAATATCTTATTTTTCGGGGTTGAACAGGTAATATAATGACCGATTGCATTAATGATGAGTGAGTAATTCCACTGGGTAGGGGTTTTTTGTCTGAAATTTTCAGATTGGAACACGAAATAAGTGAGAATATCAATAGGATTATTACTATACTTCTCATCGAACCTGTGTTCATGTTATTGTGACGGGCGAATATCCTTCAGTTTACCCTGTATCTTAGAAATATTCTGCCAGTTATTTTCTTCAAGAGAATAGGCAATATCGATGCGGGAACCTTTTTTGAGGAAAGGTACAAGATCACCCATGTTGAAACCGATCAGATCGAGGGTTTTCTCGTTCTGCAATGCTTTGATTTTAAGATGGTTCATGCCGACTGTGTATGGATAACCAACGACCATGACATTTGAACTCATAAAGATCGGGTTCATATTTTTCGGTCCAAAGGGTGCGAACATTTTCAGCCATTTGATAAGTTCATCATCTATCTGCTGGAGGTTGATTTCATCAACAACGCTGATCTGCGGCTGTATCTCTTTTTCAGATAAAATTTCACGTGCGTATTCATTTAGTTTTTCGTCCAGGATATCGATGTATTCTGGCAGAATCGTGAGTCCTGCAGCATATTTATGACCGCCAAAGCTGATGAGAAAATCTTCAAAATTCGAGAGACAGTCGAAGATATTGAAATTCTGGATGCTTCTGCCTGAACCGCTCCCTTCACCTTCTGAAAGCGTTATAAGTATTGTCGGTCGGTTGTATTTTTCAACGATCTTAGAAGCAACGATTCCGATTACACCCGGATGCCACTCTTCCGCAGCAAGTACAATGAAATAGGTGTTATTCATGTCAGGATATTTAGCTTCAATCATATCGCAGGCAGTCTTGAAAGTATCCTGATCGATCTTCTGGCGTTTGTAGTTTTCGGAGTCTATCGAAAGGGCGAGATTCTTTGCATGCTCCGGCGTTGTGGCGGTCATGAGCTCGACTGCTCTGTCTGCACTTCCCATACGGCCTGCAGCATTTATGCGGGGTGCGAGCTTGAAAACAATATCACTGGATTTCAGCACGACTTTTTTCAGTCCCGAAA
The DNA here is from genome assembly GCA_016932035.1 of Candidatus Cloacimonadota bacterium. NCBI lineage: Bacteria > Pseudomonadati > Candidatus Cloacimonadota > Candidatus Cloacimonadota bacterium. The sequence goes on along the minus strand of JAFGDR010000036.1, from coordinate 6,048 downwards.
GATTAAGCAGGTAGTTGATGCCCATGTTCTTTCTTTTCTGGAGCCGTTCTATACCAAGACGGGCGATGATCCTGTTTTCACCTGTAAGAGGTACGATGTCAGCAATCGTTCCCAGTCCTGCAAGATCACAGTACCGTTCGATCGCATCCAATCCATCTTTACCACCTTTTATGAAGATAGCAGTCAGAAGCTTGAGCGCAATTCCTGCACCTGAAAGTTCGGAATAGGGGTATGTTGAATCCTTTAATTTGGGATCGATGATGGCATATGCTTCGGGTATCACTTCTTTGGGAGTATGATGGTCGGTTACGATCACATCGATGCCATCATTATTGAGGTCAGCGATCTCATCAACAGCATTAATACCGCAATCCACCGTAATGATAAGCTGTGCCTGCATGGATTCAATTGCCTTATTGCCTGTCAATGATAAGCCATACCCCTCGATCATTCTATTTGGGATATAGAAATCGACATTTGCTTCGAGTTCCCGGAGTCCCATCAGGAGGATCGATGTTGCAGTAGTACCGTCCACATCATAATCGCCATAGATAACGATCTTTTCTTTTTCTTCGACAGCGTGGAGAATGCGTTCTACGGCTTTATCCATATCCTTGAAGAGGAAGGGATCATGAAGGTCTTCAATCGATGGATTAAAAAAAACCTGAGCTTTTTCCGGTGTATCTATACCATGAAGGGCGAGTAATTTTGCGATGACTGGAGGACAGCTTAACTCAGTAGCGAGTGTATCGAGCACCTGCTGATCAATCTCAGCTGCTTCTTTGATCCATTTCTTTCTCATCGATTCTCCAAACCAAATATGCGGAAGATAATAATAAGCCGAATTCTGTCTCCTGAAGTACAAGTTCAGGACGACGATCATTTATCTTACTCAGACTTCACAGTATTTTCCGAAGAAAATTCACAGTCTTTTCTGTGACTGAGTTCTGCGGTCTACCCGAGAGTATGACGAATGGAGCAGTTCGTATCCGCCTAAGGCGAATTTCTCTTCTATTTGACCTTGCACCAATAAGGTTTACCGAGCTGCTGATGTCACCATTAGCACTGGTGGTCTCTTACACCGCCTTTTCACCCTTATCCGCCAGCTGGCGGACGGTTTCTTTTCTGTGGCACTTTCTTTCCATCACTGGAACTACGTATTACGTAGTATTGCGCTCCTGGTGTTCGGACTTTCCTTCCCCCCGAATCATCGGGAGGGTGATCGTCTGATTATCTTCTGCACTATTTAGGTGCTATTATTATTCTTGAACAATTTTCGCAGGTAATGATCCTGTCATTTTTTGACACTTCAACGATGATCTGGGGACGTACCCGGAAATGACAGCCATTGCATGTTCCATCTTCGCTGAGTGTAACCACTGCTTTACCGTTTCCGTGCTGAATAAGGCGTTGATACCTGCGAAAGAGAAGATCCGGTATTTCTTTGGAAAGAGTAAGTTTTTCAGCTTCCAGTTCATCAACCTTTTTTTGAAGTTCAGCAACCTGTTTATCTATCTTTCCTTTTTCTACTTCAAAGATCTTCTGATCTTTTTCAAACAACTCTTCAAATTTTTTCTTCTCATCTCTGAGAACAGATTCCTCTTCCATGAATTCAATTAGCTGCTCTTCGATCTCAGCATTCTTTTCTTTCCGGTGTGTGATCTCAGCATTGAGTGCTTTGTACTCTTTGTTCGTTTTTACAGAGAGGAGTTGATTCTCATATTTATTAATATCCTGATTATTGGATGTGATGTCAAGCTCCAGTTTCTTCTGCTGCATGATGTTCTGTTCAAGCCGCTGTGTGATATTCTTAACCGATTCCTGTTCGGAACTGTATTTTTCTTCCAATTCCTGCACGACTTTTGGCAAACGCTCGATCTCCTTTGAATTCTGTAGTATCTTATCATCGAGTTCCTGCAGATTTTTTAAAATCTTGATCTCTTTAAGCATGTCTTACTCCTAAAGGATTGTGAAAATATATAATAACAAAAAAGGCACTTATGAATTTCATAAATGCCTTGTAATTTATATCTTGTGGTGCTAATTTTTCACACAATATTTTGAAGCCCATTTTTGCCGGACTCCCACTAATTTTTCCCGCTGCACATATACTATTCTTTTCCATAAACGTAGGAGTAACAATGCCGTTGCATGTAAATTATTGTCAAATTTTTATGGATTAATAGTAAACATTTGGTCAGAATTATATGGAATCCCAGTTTAATAAATATCACTTTATAGAAAATAATAATATTTGAAGATGAAATAATAAGAATCCCCTCTTGAGAGGGGTGATCCGCCAGCTGGCGGATCGGGGTGTGTTATTGCTTACTTATATAATTCTGTATTGAATCAATCACATCATTAAGATTTTTTAATATATCGGTTGCTTTGAAACGCAATACATTCAGCCCTAATGATTCTAATCTAAGTTGCCTTATAATATCATTTTCCCCTTTATCTAAATGTACAGAACCATCTACCTCGATAACTAATTTGAGTTCTGGACAATAAAAGTCAACTATGTATCTATCTATTGGTTTTTGCCGATGAAAATCAAAACCGAGTTTCTTTCCTTTTAGTTGATTCCAAAGTAGTACTTCAGGTAAGGTCATATTTTTCCGAAGTTTCTTTGCTAAATTTTTTAATTTGGGATCATAATGAAGTATCATAATAAGTCTCCTTTTTAGTTTACACACCTCCCGGCTAAAGCCGGACTCCTCTCAAGAGGAGATTTTTTGGTTTTTTTCACATCTAAGTATTTTTTTCTCATCATTTTAGATTTCTTTATACCTTCGCATTGAAACAAATCTATTTGATGAATCATGATTATTCAAGTTTAATTACTTTTGATACTGCTTGATAAGTATCATCTTTCATCCTGACAAAATACACTCCAGCTCCGATTTCTTTCCCATGTATATCTCTCCCATCCCACTCAACGCTAAATCCTAAATCCAAATCTCTGAATCCTAACTCCCTAACCACTTGCCCTTTGATATTATAGATAGTAATTTGTGGGTCTTTCAATGAAAAATTATGATTATTAAACGATATTGTACAGTAATCTTTTATCGGGTTTGGATATATATTTATTGAAATAATATTTTGTTGATTGTTTGGATCATCTATTGAATATACCTGCCCTAATGAATCGGTCTTATTCAATACAATGCGATCTCCCCAATCTTCTGTTGCTACACAAAGGAATCCACCTTCTGGGGTTCTTTGAAGGTTTTTATCACCACCACCGTATACATCCCCTGTAAGAGGTTCATTCCATAACAAAGATGAAATACTATTTATTTTTACAAGCTTCCCACCTTGAAGCACATATCCGTCGTCAACCTCAACTAATGACAAGACTATATACAAGATATTTTGAGCATATGTTTTTGTCCAAAGAGTATCCCCAAGTGTATTAATTAATCCTATAAATGCTCCATTCATGTAATCAGATTTTGACTCATCAATCCTTCCCCCCATTATTATATTACCATCATGAGTCTCTCTTATACATCTTCCCATATCATGTCCACCGAGTCCATTAAAAGTTCTCGTCCACAAAGAATCACCAAGAGAATCAGTCTTTACAACTAAAACATTATAATTATCATAATCAACTCCTGTTAATACGTAATCTCCATTACTACATTCATCAACCGAATAAGCAATACTTGTTCCACAGTCTATTACTTTCGTCCATATCGTTGTTCCATCTTCGGTTATCTTTCTCAATGCAGCGTTATAATCAGATCTACCTGCAAGTATAATATTGCCATCCTGTGTATTATGCATTGAGAATACACCGAGATCATTAACGTATGGTAAAGCCTATAATTTATTTCCTTCAGAATCTCTTTTTATGATATATCGACCTCCAACATAATCTTGTAATCCAATTGTTAAAAAACCTCCATCAGTCGTCTCAACAAATTCGACAGAATATCCGTTATAGTTCATAAAATCCACACTATCTTTAGAAGCCCACAGCATATTCCCATCTTTATCTGTTTTTATCAAAAATCCCCAATTTTCATAATAAAAATCATCGTAGAGTTCAAAGCTGCCACTTACTACATATCCGCTATCTTGTGTGACTATCACATCCTCTACCCAATATTTATCATCCATGTATGGTTGCTGGAATGGTCTGTAGGTCTTTACCCATGTGTCTGCAGCTGAGAGTTGGATGGAAAATGTGAACAGCAAAAAAATAAAAAAGATGAAATAAGTTTTATAATTCATGGTTACCTCCTTAACTAAATAGGTTTTTATAATTCTTAATTATTTTTTGATGGATCATGTTCCTGGATGAGCATTTTGCCGAGAAAACTTTTCTTGAGGGAGACTGCATGCTCGGGGCATATTTCTATGCAGCACATGCAGAGGATACATTTTTGCGGATCAATTTTTGGCGCACGGTCTTTTTCTTCCAGAGTAAGGGCTTTACCGGGGCAGAATTTCACGCATGCTTGGCACTGCACACATTTTTGGGGCTCGAAGAAAGGGATGGTCCAGAAGAAGCGTTTCACGAAACCTTTAAGCGGTACTGAGAGCAGGTTGAGAATTCTGTTTTTTCTTTTAGTCGCCTGGATATTGCAGTGCGGAAGTACAAAACCTTTGTCAAAATCACTGGAAAGATGAAATTCGTTAAAATCCAATCCTTCCCGCTCTGCAGCAATGCGTGTAATGGGTACTTTTTCAGGTTTGTATCCCATGAATTTGCTTGCAAAGTAATCAACTGCAATGGCATTTTTGCTCCCGAGCAGAATATCAAATTTTTTCACATCTCCTGTTGATGGTCCATCGCCATCCATACCGATGATTCCGTCGATCAGGTTAAATACAACCTTATCTTTTATGATCTCGTAAATATCTACAACGAATTCTGCAAATTTGGTTGGATTTGGAGCAAGACGGTGCAGATTGGATTTCGCAAGCCCGGGAATGATTCCGTAAAAGTTCTTGATGGCACCGGTGTACAAGGTGTACATATGGGTTTTCAATTTTGCAAGATTGATGATCGCTTCTGCATCGATAAATGCCTTATTCACAGTGTATTTCACTTTTTTATTGAACGTGTAGATACCATTCCTAAAAGGATTTATTAATTGTATTCCATACTGCTTTGAAAGATTCTCCATTCCGGTCAGCTGATATGCTCTCACCACGCTAACAGTACCGCCGGGATTGTCCATAAGTGATATCTTAATATGATTGTCCTTTAGAATTTCGATTACAGCTGCAACGAAGTTGCTGTGCGTAGTAATAGCTCTTTCCGGAGGATATGCTCCAAGCAGATTTGGTTTAAGAAGGATTGAATTGATTGATTTTAGGTTTGGATAAAATTCAGTTTCCGAGAAAATGGAATCAATAACTTTTTTTACTTTTGGGATGTCATAGGATGAACATTTTTTTGCAATTACAGTAACCATAGTATTCCTTTACTGTGTGGTTTTCACTGGAAAGAACATTCCACCGCTTGGGACGATGTAGCAAGAGAAGTTCTTACCTTCTTTATTAATAATGAATTCGAGGGCTTTCTCAATCGATTCAACTGGAGTAAAATGTACTGATCTTACCAATTCGGGATTCATCTCACTGAGAACGAGTATGTCAGCTTTTTTCAAGAGTCTTCCTGTTGCAAAAGCTCGATGACCACCTATCTGGATTTTTTTTTGATCTACAATAAGCAACTCATCGATTGTAGCAGCATTCTTCAGTTGTTTTTCCATCTCGTCCTGTTCGATATTGAACCTGCATTCCGCAATAAGTACGATTGTTCCACCTGGTTTTACAAGGTCTATTGTCGCATTCAATGATTTCTGTGATTGGTAGAAATTCTGGTCCTTAGGATATCCACCGCTTGAAACGAAAACTGAATCTGCTTTCTGAGAAAATTTTACCGAACTCTTATCCCTAAAATATTTCACCCCTGCACGAAATGATTCATCAAGAGCTCCTGCAAAACATTCGACTAATTCTTTTTTATCATTAAGAATTGCCTGGAGCGTAAAATCGACACCGACCTTAGCAGCAGCTTCC